>JAGHYP010000151.1 GCA_017743585.1 Chloroflexota bacterium | reverse complement strand
GTGATCGCCACCAAGCCCGCCAATGCGCCATTCAGCATCGGCGGCAACTGCGGCTTGCCAACTGCAATCCAGTTCATGGCCAAGCCGGCTACTGCGCCCGCCGCCGCTGCTAAGTTCGTGGTGACCGTGATCAGACCGATGGCAGCGCCGTCAGCGCTCAGCTGCGAGCCGGGATTGAAACCGAACCAACCGAACCACAGGATGAACGCGCCGAGCGTCGCCGCTGTCATGTTATGCCCGACCATTGGCTTGGCGTCTTTTCCGAAGCGCCCAATGCGCGGGCCGAGGAAAATGGCGCCCATCAATCCGATCCAAGCGCCTGTCGAGTGAACAACGGTCGAGCCTGCGAAATCTATGAACGGCGTCTCCAAAGTGGCGAGCCAGCCGCCGCCCCAGACCCAATGCCCGACCACAGGATAGATGAGCGCGCTCGCGATCAGGCTATAGAGCAGGTAGCCGCGAAATTGCGTGCGTCCGCCCATGGCGCCTGAGGCAATGGTCGCCGCTGTGCCTGCGAAGACCAGCTGGAAGAAGAAGAAGGCGTAGGTCGGCACAGTCAAGCCTGGATAGGTCTCTGGGATGCCGCTGAGGAAGAACCACTCAGTGCCAAAAAATGGATTGCCCGCGCCGAACATGACGCCGAAACCGATTGCGCCAAACATGATCGAGGCGGCCGCGAAGTCGAACAAGTTCTTCATCATGATGTTGACCACGTGTTTGACGCTCACGAAGCCTGCCTCTAACAAGGCGAAGCCCGCCTGCATGAAGAAGACGAGAAAAGCGGCGATCAACACCCAGACTGTGTCCAAATTCGCCTGAAACTTAGCGAGCTGCGCCGCCAGATCGTCTTCCTGCGCCACCTGCTTGCCTGTCTCAGCTGCTGCAAGGCTTGCCGCTGGCGCTGACAGCACAGCCTCTGCAACGCCCTGATCGGCACGGGCAGGCGTCACGAGCGCTCGGCTCAGCATGAAGGCAAGCGCGAACAAGACCAGCGCTCCCAGCACTGTCCGAGTTGTGATACGACGTCTCTTCAGCATTTCAATGCTCCTTCGGTCATGCGTCCGACAGACTGTGAATGGACTCAACGCGGCAGAGCATAGAGGATCGTTCTGGGCGCTGTTACGTACGCTTTGCCACAACTTTTCGGGGGCAAACTTCAGCATTCTGCTGAACCAAAACGCCGACCGAGCGCTAGGTTTGATAAAATGCTGAAAAATGAGCGCGCTACTTGTGCAAGATATCCTCAAGATACCTCACCCCAAGTGCGCCTTGGGCAGCTTGCCTCTTGTTCAGCGCGCTCAGCGCTGCTATGATCACACGCTATGTCTGAGTATATCTCGCTGAACCCTGAATACGGCCCCGATCCCGACCTCGTCACGCTCATCACCAATCTCGATCTAGCGCCTGAGGGCGTCGAGCGCTACGCCAATCGCGCAGAGGGCGAGGAAGGCTCGCCGTTGGCGCAATTTTTGTTCCAAATCGAAGGTTTGGCGGCGCTAGAGATTGACGGCAAACGCTTGATCGTGCGCCGCGCGCCCGAAGTGGAATGGCACACGCTCCTGGATGAGATCGCCGAGGCGCTCAAGGAGTTCTTTCTCTGATGAAACGCGAATACGTCCGCTGGTACAGTCCATCGCTCAATCGAGAGATGGAGATGCTCGTCTTCGGGCATGGCGGCGCGCGCGTGATCGGCTTTCCAACATCCAAAGGGCGCTTTTACGAGCTGGAAGATTTCGGCATGGTCGCAGCGCTCGCCGATCATCTCGAGAACGGCTGGCTGCAGATGTTCTGCGTCGAGGCCCTGGATTGGGAGCATTGGTACGCCTTTGGGGCCCATCCTTCAGAGCGGGCCCACCGTTATGCGCAGTATGACGGCTATCTGTACAACGAAGTGCTGCCGTTCACGCGCCATGTCAATCCCAATCCATTTCTGATCACCCTTGGCGCGAGCTTTGGCGCTTATCACGCTATGAACTTCGGCTTGAAGCATCCTGACGCCGTCAACCGCGTGCTTGGGCTGAGCGGCTTGTACGATATCCGCGTCATGACAGGCGGCTATAGCGACGAGAACGTCTACTTCAACAATCCGATGCAATTCATCGCCAATGAGCATGAGCCATGGCGGCTTGAAGCGCTGCGCCGCATGGACATCATCATGGCGACTGGCAGGGAAGATTGGCTGATCGAGAGCGCGCGTGCGCTCTCAGGCTTGCTGTGGAGCAAAGGCATCGGCAATGCGCTGCGCGAATGGGACGGCTGGGCGCACGATTGGCAGTATTGGTTCAAGATGGTGCGGCTGTACATCGGCGGACATGACTGAGTGCGCGTCTTGCTCCCGTTTCTGGATGGCATCGGTCTTGGCGGGGACGACCCGAGCTTGAATCCGCTGGCTGCCCAGCACACTGCACCTCGATTTAATTCAGGGCGCGCCGTCTTCATCTGTAGCACAAACAAGAAAGGCGGCACATGCTGCCTTCTCGCGCTTGCGATCAGTTTAGCCTGCCGATGAGCAGCTGGTAGGCGTTCAGGGCAGGCAAGTGCCGCTCGCGTTCCCACGCCTCACGCAGCACCTGCGCTACTTTGAAAGTCTGTCCGAAGTGTTGATAGGCGCGCGCCAAGTTCATGTAGGCGACGGCACGGTTCGGATAGTTCGGCACAGCAATCGCCTTCTCCAGCCACGAGATCGCCGCTTCGTAGCGATCCATTGCCATCAGATAAACGCCGAGATCGTTGTAAGCATCGCCGTATTCAGGATCGATCTCAATCGCCAACATGCACTGGTCAACGGCCTCCTCGTAGCGTCCTTGCTGGCTATAGGCAGAGGCGAGTTGCTTGTGCGCTTCCGCCGTCGGGTGCATCTCAAGAGCTGCGCGGTACAGGTTGATGGCGCTCTCGATCGCGCCCGAGAGTTGCTGCCGATGCGCCTGCTCAAGGAAGCGACGTGCAATTTCAGCTTGTGTCTGCATGGCAGTCTAGCTCCACACAACTCAGATTCACCTTCTCGAAATCCTAACGGCAGTATATGACAAAAACTATAAACGATCCGTAAGCGACGACCGAATGCGGGATAAGTTGCGGCTCAGCGCACGACGAACGGCAGCGGCAAGCTCTGGACTGTCTCGCCATTGCTCTCGCGCGCGCTGAACGTGACCGTGTAGTTGCCCGGCGCCAGCGAAGATAACTCATAGTAGAAATGCACGCAGATGCGCGAGCCACTCTGCTTGATCGTCCAATCGTAGCTCTCGTTGAGATTGTTGCCTTGCCACTGGGCGCTGAAGGTTGTGCCGCGCTTGTAGTTGCGCACGACGGCAATCACCCAGACTTGCTTATCGGACGTGCTGAAGGTGTTCGTCTCGTCTACAGGGCAGCCATCGGCGTTGTTCATGCCGCGCGCGGTCACCACGCGCTCAATGATCATGCCGCTGGACGTTTGGAACGGCGCGTTTGCCTGCAACGCAGTTGGCGCGCCTGCCGCTGCCGCGCTGAAATCTGACTGAAATGGCGTCGCGATCATGGCAAAGCTATTCAGGTCGGTCATCGGCACGGCAGCTGCCGCCCCTGCTGCGCCCGTGTTCATTTGAACGGTCAAGCGCGTCGCTTGCTCGCGCCATTGGTTCAGTTCAGCCTGCAGCGTGGCGATCTGTCCTGTCCAGATGGCAGCTTGCGCCGTCATGGTCGGATCGAGCGATTGGTAGTAGCTGAGCGTGGCGCGCAGCGAGATATTATCCGCCTCGACAATGCGCGCCGCCTCTGAGCTGCCGCTGCACGCCGCGCTGAGCAGCAGCGCTAGCGCAGCCAGCGCCAGAGATCTGATCTCTCTCACGTTTGAGCGCATCACATCATCTCATCTCGGTTCATTCGAAATCTCGGCTGCAATCATGACCGTCTGTCCGTTGGCTTGCAAGCCTTTCTCACGGCAGACTCAGCTTGAGCGCTACGGCAGCTGACCGACCGAGCGCGGCGTTGGCGTGCTGCACAAGCTGTTTGGCGTGGCTGCGCTGCTCTGACACCATTGCAAGGTCGCAGCGCTGGCAGTGACAGTTTGATTGCTGATGAGCGCCTGTTGCGTAAGCACCTCAGGCGGTAGGATCGGCGCACGCGCAGTGGCAGTGGCAACGGCAAGCGTAGCAGTGCCAAGCACGTCCACGTAGGTCTCGCGCAGCTCAACGCCGAACATGTTGCAGCAACGCACCACTTCTACCCAAGTCTGACCCGGCTTCAGCTTGATAGGCGTCTTGCCGTCAGCGTGGTAGAGCGCCAGCGCCGCGCCATAACGCTCACGATTGTTGCGAACCCAATAGCCTTCATAGCAGTGTCCATTGCGGCAGACGATCGCTTTCTCTCTGCCCCAGAGCCGAATTTCAACCGTCTTGGCGCCGCTCTCGCTCTCATAGATATCAGGGCGATCTACATGCTCCGCTTGGACGATCACGACGTTATCAGCGGTCAGCTGCTTGCCCGTCAGCGCGTCCACATGCGGATAGCCAGTGTTCCAGCGGTAGTATTTGCCGTCCGCGGGATTGTACTGCCAGCGCACGTTTTGATCGCCGTACCATTCGATGTAGATATCGTTGATCGGCTTGCCTCCTGCATCAGGCGTTTCGTCGAAGGCGAAGCCGCGCGCGATGTAGCCTTGATTGACGTTGCGGCGCGTAGCCAGTTCCCACATCTGAAAGGTGTTGCCGAAGAGCGTATGCTCAAATGGCACGCCCGGCTTGGGGAAACGGCAGAAAGGCGGACAGTTATCGCCAAATTGCGGCGTGAGCGTCTGGTATTTCCATTCCGCCTCGCCGATCATCGCCTTGATCGCGTCGTTGACGCCGCTATAGGCGAATAGCGCGTTGTACATCACCACCAGCTCAAGGTCGAGCAGCCGCCCTGAGCGGATCGAGCCGACAAACTCTGCGCCTTGCGAGCGATAAATGGCGGCGAAGCGCGTCACCCCGCCTTCCACTTCGTACTCATAGACGATATCCGCCTTATCCAAGCCTGCTTGCGGACGCACAAGGTAAGGATAGTTGGAAATTTTGACGATCAGGTTGCGCCGATTGCGCGCTGCTTCGTCAGGATACGGCAAGCCCGTCAGCGAATTGATGTTATCGGGATAAGTGAATGGTCCGATCACAGTCGGCGTTGGGGTCAGCGTTGGCGTCGGGGTCAGCGTTGGGGTCAGCGTCAGAGTCAGTGTGAGCGTCGGCGTGGCAGATGGACGGCGCGTGTTGGTCGCGATGACAAATTGCGTGGGGCGGCGTGTGTTGGTCGCAATGGCGTCGTTTTGGCTGTACACGATCTCGGCACTGCTGAGCGCAGCGGCGAGCATGCCAGAGAGCATCAAACAGGCGAGCAGGATGCGAGTCAAGAACTTCACAAGTCGCCTCTAACCTAGTCAGAATCGTGCTGCATATCATAGCGCAAGGCGCATCTATTGACGAGAGGTTTGAGCTTCCCGCCGTGCTGGGCAAAGGCAGCACGGCGGCCGTGGAGCAGAGCTAGCCGGTTGTGCAACTTGATACGGTCAGGCGAGACAAATCATCGCCACGCGCTTGCCGCTCGGCGGCAGCTTCTCAGATTGTCTGCACAAGCGAGCGCCGCGCGTGCGCGCGTTTATCTCGCCCTGCTCGCGGCGACTCGCGATACGTTGAGCAACACGGCGACCGCGCTGCGCGCAGCGGTCGCCGCTTCATTCTATGAAAAGCATCCGCTCGTCACGAGCTGTCCTAGTTAAAGTATGGAGCTCGACGATGTGGTCGCCGCGCTCAAAGGCGAAACCGCTGCCTTCCAGTGCTGCGATCTCAAGCCCTGCACTGCCTCGCGCGCTGTCAATTTCTGGGCTGCCATTCATCAGCGAAGTATTGCTCCACATCAAGCATATCCCACAAGCGCAACACTCGTTGTGGCATCCCTTCTTGCGCTCCTAGTGTCCAGTCCTGCGGACTGTACCATACCAGCTCAAACAAATCAGTGCCGAGCCAATAGAGCGGCTCGACGTGCAGCCAGTAGCTACGCGCTTGAGAAGCGCCCTCAGGCTTCAAAACGATCTCAGGATAGAGTCCCGTAATTTCCCAAATCTTGCGCTCGTCCAGCTTGCACCACAACTTGGCAAGATAGGCATGATCTTCTGGCGGCAGCACTTGTGCAGCTCTCGCCAGATAGTTCCGATAGAAATCTTCGTTGCGGCGATACAAATTGACCTGCTTGAAGCGCGCCACTTGCTGCTCAGCGACGATCTCATAGTTCTGCACCATATGCTTGAATGGAAGTCGACTGCTGAACACGACTGTCAGGTAATCAATCGGCATTTTGAGCAGATGACTGATCAAGTCGAGCGACACGCCTGTCATTGCGGCAACGGCTTCATTCACGATCCAGTAGCGCCCGCGGTAATCTATCACGTAGGCAGGGAAAGGCATTTTTGCCACTTCGTACGCGATTTGCTCGAGTTGCCTGAGCGTGGTCTCGTAAGGCGGAAAGCGCGTTGGCGTGTTGTAGCCTAGCAAGATCAGCTCGCGTATGTCTGCATTGGTCGCGCCAGTTGCTTTGGCGATCTGAAAGAGCACCTCGATAGGCGGCTTCTGGTGATCGTTTTCCCAGCGGCTGACGATCTCATGTCCGCTGTAGCCGAGCTTCCTAGCCAGCTCTTCTTGACGCAGCCCTTTGGCTTTCCGCAGCTTGCGAATCAGCGCGCCCAGCGTGTTAGGCTCTGCACAGCTCGACTTTCTGGCAACCACAGAACTACCTCGTTTGGATGAAGTTAGCCAGAATTATACTGCACGTGGCGCATCTTGCCATGAAAGTTAAAGAGCAACGTCTATTGAACATCGCTCAAGCGCCTGCGCCGCTCAGACGAGAGAACTCAGGCGCGCCTGCGCAGAAAAATGCTCAGGAACAAGACGCCGCTGAGCGCAAAGCCGATCAGGCTCAAGCTGCGCTCGCCGCTGATGTGCAACAGGG
>JAGHYP010000150.1 GCA_017743585.1 Chloroflexota bacterium | reverse complement strand
CGACCTGAACGCCACATAGCGTCCGTCAGGCAAAAGCGCGATGAACGTCTGCCCGTACAGCTTGTATTCGGGACTCTCCACCTCAGCGAAGCCAGCATCCAAGCCCGCAAAGGTCACTGCGCCTGACTCGCGCACGATCAGCGAGCTGCCAACTGTCAAGCTGGCGCCGACGGCGATCTCGACAAAATCGCTGCCTTTGGGCAGGTCGAGCTCAACAGTCGGCTCGATCAAGCGCAGGGCGACCACGGGCTGCTCGATCGCGCCGTTCAAAACAGCCAAAGGATCGGCGCTCAGCAACAACTGCCCGTTGATGAACAAGGGTTTCTGCCATGCGGCAGGATATTTCAAAGCGATGCCGGCGTCCCAGTAGGTGACGCTGTTGGTCAGCGCGTTTGGATCGGGCGTCGCCGTCGGCGGATCGTCAGCGCGGGCAGGCGCGGGGCACAGCGCGCACATCAACGCAGCGCACGCGAGCGCGAATTGGCGCATCAAGTGTCCTTCAGCAGCGCAGCCACGCCTTTTTGCACACTCTCTTTCGGGCTGACCTTGATCTCAGCCGCTTCAACGCGCCCGTCAGCGCCTATCACGAAATGCGAGCGGATCACGCCCATGTATTTCTTGCCGTACAAGCTTTTCTCGCCCCAAACGCCGAACGCCCGCGCGAGGCGATGCTCAGGGTCGCTGAGCAAGACGTAAGGCAGTCGCTCTTTGGCGCGCCACTTGGCAAGCGCCTCAGGCGGGTCAGGGCTGACGCCGATCACGAGCGCGCCCCTCGCTTGAATTTGCGGAAAGGCATCGCGGAAGCCGCATGCCTGCTCAGTGCAGCCCGGCGTGCCTGCTTCCGGAAAGAAAAAGATGAGCAGGCGCTTGCCTAAAAACTCGGTCAGGCTGACCGCGCGCCCTGTGTCATCCTGCAGGCTGATAGCCGAGAGCGCCTGCAAGCTCGGCAGCTCGCTCATGGTGGATCGTCCTCGCACTCTGTGGACAAGACGCCGCAATTATACTGCCCAAGCTGTCAAGACCGCAACGAGGACGCCGAAGCCGATCTCGCTGAAGCCGATCACTTTGGTCGGCGCTGCTTTTGACGCTAGCGGACCCTTCGCCGCGCGCTGTGCGTCTTTACCGTTGTGCTGCTCACTGCTCACCTTCTGTCTCATGATTTAAACGGCTGAGACCGCCTGCCCAAGGGCGCCTTGGACTTCGGAGTTCATACGCCTTGCGCTCATCTCAACAAACATTAAACATTTTATGTACAACACATAACATAAAGCTTGAGCATCTTGCTCAAGGATTGTTCATCAAACCTCGATTATCTGACCATTGCGATATGCCTTTGATGCGCTAGAATGCAGGTCGCATCGAACGCGCGCAAGCCAAGAAGTTTTGCAATAGATTTAGCGTACTTAGATCGTCCAAAAGATTTTGAGCGCCGTCTGTTGTTAAATCTTGACGGGCGGCGCTGCTGAATAGAGTTAGCTGGAAATAGATTTAGCGGGATATAGACTTAGCGCGAGCGGTTTACACAAAAGCAGTCCGCAAGCCAATGCGGGCTGTTTTGTTTCGCTCCACGCCCTGCGCAGCGCGCTTGAGAAATACGGTATACTCACGCCGATCCTCGAACTGCAGAAAATTGTGAGCGACCATGCCTCTTTTTGTGATCTTCGTCTTCGGATCGATCGTGCTAGGCGCTGGCGCAATGCTGGCGCCTGCCCTGCCGACTCATAGCCCGCGCATTGGCTTGGCGGCGTCGCTTGCGCTCGCCTTTGTGACGGCGGGCAGCATCTTCTACGCTGCGCTTTTCGGCTGGAACACGCTGGTGATTGACTACATGTGGTTTGCGGCGCTCGTCGGCATCTTCTTCGCGGGCACGCTCTCGGCGGGCATGTTCCGCGCCGAGTCAGAAGGCGGCACGCGCGAATATGAAGGCTGGCCAGGCCCGCGCGAGTTGGCTTTCTTCGCAATGGTGGCCGCGATCTTTATCGCGCCGATTCTGATCTTGCCCGTGCCGCTCGATACCGACGCACAAGGCTTCGGCTACCTAGTGCTCACTTTACGCGAGAGCGGCAGTTTCACCACGCTTGCGCCGTTTCATCCCGAAGTCAACTGGCTCTATTCGCCCGGCTTTCCGGCGCTCGTCGCCTACCTGAGCGAGCGCTTGAACGCGGGCATTCACACCATTCAATTCGCCATCGGCGCTGTGCTATCGCTGACCTTCATCTGGACAGCTTATGACTTCGGCAACGAGCTTGACCCTGAGATGGCGCGCGGCTCGCGGCGCTACGGCGTGGCGATGGCGTTCAGCGCGCTGATCGGACTCGGACTCTTCCTTGCCTACATGGATTCGCACTTCACGGCGCTGCTCGGCTTGGTCTTCGCTCTCGCTTTCATGACTTTCGCCATGCGATACGCCAAAGAAGGGCGCCGCGCGGATTTCATCAGTGCAGCGCTGTGCCTTGGCGCGATGCCCTTGGCACAACCTGACATGACGATTGTGCTCGGCCTAGGCTACGCGCCATTCGTCTTGCTGGCGTGGCTCGATGGACGACACAATTGGCGCGCTTTTCTGCCGCGCTGGCTCGGGCTAGTGATAGGCATACCGCTTGTGGCAATCATCGGCATCTCGCCATGGCTAGTGCAGATCGCGCCCCTGTTGGGCAGCGATATTCGCTCTCCATTTGAGAGCAGTCTGAGTCACTTGTTGGTGATTACGATCTATCACGGCGGTGTCATTGTGCTGCTGGCGCTAATCGGCATCGCGCTCGGCTTGCAGCGGCGCAGCGTCCTCGACCTGACCATGATCGCGTGGCTGATCTTGGTGATAGATTTCTCAAGCACGGGCATCTTGAAAGCACTGTTCCCGACGCTGCTGGCCCCGGTCATCAAATATGAGTATCCGTTCAGCGTGGCGTGGCACGGTCCGATCATCCCGTATATGTATTTGGGCGGCGTCGGCTTGCTGTGGCTCGCTTCGCGGCGGCGCGAGGCGTTTGAGCGATGGTTACGCCGCGTCAGCTTGCCGCTGATGGGCGCGGTCATAGCGGCTGCGCTGCTCAGCGTCGCCTTTGCCGAGCCGTTGCTGGCGTTCAGCAAGACCCTGCCGATACAGTTTTTCGGCGCGTTCTCCAGCCACGCCGATGTGGAAGCGATGCGCTGGCTGAGCCAAAATACGCGCCGCGACGCCTTGATCCTGAACCATCCCGGCTTGCATGAGGCGGATTGGGCGCCGGTCATCGCGCAGCGCAACACTGTCTTCTTCCGCGGGCAACCGTTCTTCGCCAATACCGAGCGCGTCGAGGCGATGTGGGAAGATTTCCGCGCTTTTTGGCGCAACCCACGCGATCCTGCGCACCAAGAGCTCTTCGTGCGCTACGGCGTGGACTATGTGATTGTGCCACAACTGTTCGCCAAGCCTGAGTCGCTCGCGCGGATGTTCCGCTGGCGCTTGCCGTTGCCCGAGTACATGGTTTATGACGCGGCAGCTATCGCCGAGCTGCCATACCTTGAGCTTGTCTTCGAGCGAGACGGTGCACAGGTCTACCGCGTGAAGCAGATGCCATGAACGTGCTGCACGTCACACCTTACTACGCGCCCGCCTGGGCGTTCGGCGGCGTGGCGCGCGCCGTCACCGACCTTGCTGTGGCGCAAGTTGAGCGCGGCGACGTAGTGCGCGTGCTGACCACAGATATCGCCGATCTGCGCGGCGGGCGCATCGCGACGCTTGACGAGATGCGCGACGGCGTGCATGTGCAGCGCGCGCCGAACTTGCTGCCGAGCCTGCGCGCGCGCTACAACCTCTCCACACCGATTGGCTTCACGAAGCTGCTGCGCGCTGCCCTGCCGCAAGCGCAGGTCGTCCATCTGCACGAGTTCCGCTCCCTTGAGGCGTTGCTGACAGTGCGCGCCAAGCCGAGCGCGCCGATTGTCCTCTCCCTGCAGGGCACGCTCCCTGTGGAGACAGGGCGCAGCGCAGCCAAGCGGCTCTGGGATCGGTTGTTCGGGCGCTACACGGCGCGCCACATCGCAGGCGTGGCAGCAGTGACCGAGATAGAACGCGCTCAGGTTGAAGCGTACTGGCGGCGCCTCAAGCTGCCTGTGCCGCTTGTTCGCGTGATTCCGAACGCAGTTGGCGAGGATATCTGGGCAGGCTTGGCGCATCCGCAGCTGGGCGAGGATATTGCCGCGTTGCGCAGGCGCTTCGGCATCGGCAACGTGCCAATCGTGCTATTCTTGGGGCGTTTACATGAGCGCAAAGGCTTGCAGTACCTGATCCCCGCCTTTGGCGAGGCGCTGCGCAGCGGAGCAGATGCACATCTGCTGATCGCAGGCGCGGACGCGGGCATGCTGCGCGAGGTGGAGCGCTTGATCGCGGCGCAACAGCTGGGCGAGCGCGTCACAGTAGCAGGTCTGTTGACGGGACGCGAGCGAATTGCCGCACTGGCAGCCGCCGAAATTTTCGCGTTGCCCGCTGTCGGCGAAGGTTTGGCATTGGCGGCGCTGGAGGCGGCTGCCAGCGGCTGTGCGCTGCTCTTGACCGAAGGCTGCAACATGCCTGAGGCGGCTGCGCACGGCGCGGCGCTGATCGCCGAGCGCAACGTAGGCGCACTATCCCGCGCGCTGCAGCAGTTGTTGGAGTCGCCAAATCTGCGGCACAGCATGGGCGCAGCGGCGCAAAGATGGGCAGAGAACACTTTCCGCTGGAAGAAAGTTGCCGAACAAGTTGCGCAACTTTACGCGGAATGTATTACGCTCAAAGGCCAATAAAGTTTTTTGCGGGGCCTTTTGCGGCCGAATCAACACTGGCGCCCTCATCTGCGAGCGACAAGTGGGCCGCGCTAGGCAAGCGCACAGATTGAATTCCATCTTCAATGGCCGCTGGTGACTTTGGCGCGTTCCATCGAAGATGTCTTCAATCCACGCTTACGCTTAGGAGCCTGATTCAAGGCTCGCCGCCTGACCTGATCGCCCCGCTGGCCTTTCGCTCCGCGCCGCGCTTATGCCCAGCTGATCTGCCACCAGCAAGTGCGGTTGCTCGAAATGCGCGATCCGATCACGCCAGCGCCTGCTATTTCTGGGATCGGCTGCCCGCCCTGCGCGAGCAACCTAGTGCGCCCACCCGAAGAGGCGAGCTGAGGCGCTCACTCAGCCACTTCGACCAGCCATGCTTCGATAAAGACGTTGCGGTTGCCGCCGACTGAGACCAACAAGCGCCCTTCTTCGTCCACTGTATTGACTGTGATGACGCTGTTGCCTTGCAAGCGCCCTAGCACTTCATCGGGCTTCGATAGAGCGAAATAGTTTGCCACTGCGCCGGGCAGCGCACGCACACGGCTATTAGGTTCAAAACGCGGCAGACGCTCGGCTTTCTCGGCATCCATGCGAATGCTGAAAAAGCCGCCGATGTAAACTTGTTCATCAGCGACTGAGAACAAGCCATAGGCGGGATGGATTCGCATGTTGTTGCGAGCGAGAAAGGTGTAGAGGTCTGCAGGATTTTTGAAGCGCCGCACGTTGAAGGCGAAACTGCTGGCTTGAACCAAGCTGGTGAAATCCTCAGGCACAGGATTGGGCAGATCGGGCAGGCTCTGCCGCAGATCAAATAGCTTGTTAGCGACTACGCTATACACAGCGCGCCCTGATCCACTCAAAAGCCGAAATTGGATCTCGCGGTCCACTTTGCTTGTCTGCAATAGCTGGAAACTGATGGGCACGGCCAAGCCTTGAACATTCAGCTCAATTCCCAGCACGCCTAGCACCTCGCTTGGCATTGGCGCTTGAGGGTCAGTTTGGACGACGAGCGCGCGCTGCTCATTGACGGGGAAGTCAAGGGTTGAGAAAAGAGCGCTGCGTTCAGGCACAACCGTGGTGAGTTGATCTGCGCAGTTGGTCTCAGGCGGCAGTTCGCGCTGAGAGAAGCTCTGAGCGATCAGCTCGGAAAAACGGTAGCCGCCTGACGGGGCATCGGGCGCAATGCGGTACAGAAAAGCAGATAGCTTGGAAGCAGCGCTGATCGTGACGCGCCCCTCCTTAGGCACGAGCAAGCCAAAACTTGTCGTCTGGCGAAACAAGATAGCGTAGTTCTCACCACTGGCAAGGCGCACGCAGACTAGAATGCCGTCTTTGGTCACTTCAGGGCGCTGCGCAGCAGCAGTGAGCAGAGGCACGAGCAGCAGCGCTAGGATCACGGAAATGGAAATCAGAGATTTGCGCATCGTTTTCTCCTCAAAAGGTTGTTTTTGCTTTCACTGCTTGAACAAGCAACGGACATAGGCTTTCTTGTTTGGATCGCCGAGCATCTCCTGCGTCCATTCATCTTCAATGCGCTCGACAAGGGCGAGTCTGAGTGCCTCCTCAAGGGCAGCTGAGCTCGGCACGCTACCTTCGAATTGCCATGCGCAGTAATCGCGCGCTTGCGCACTGGTCAGCAGTAGCGGACTGTTGCTCGCTGCCTCAAGGCTGATGAGCGGGCAAGCGCCCATGTTGTAACAAGCGCGATATTGCCTGACAGTGACGGGCGCGATGTTCAGCCAACCGTATGGCGTGTAGATTGCGCTTATCTCGACATTGCTGCCGCGCCGTATGAATCCCTTTATCTTTCCGTACTCAGAGGTCGGCGTGCTTGTGATTGTCGGTGTGAAGGTCGGCGTACTTGAAAAAGTCGGGCTTGGCGTCATTGTGACGCTCGGCGTCGTCGTCGGAGTAGGCGTAAATGTGGCTGTGAAGGTCAGCGTGAACGTTCGAGAAGGCGTCGGCGTGGCCGTAGCGCTTGGCGTGACCGTAGCAGTAGGCGTCGTAGTGACAGTATGTGTGGCAGTGTAGGTAGCGGTAGGCGTCGCACTGGGGGGCTGTGCGAGCGTGGACGTATGAGTGGCAGTTGGGCTGAACGTGCTGGTCGGGCTTGGCAACACGATGATGACTTGGTACGTCGGCGTTGGGCTTTCACTGGTCACTGTAG
>JAGHYP010000149.1 GCA_017743585.1 Chloroflexota bacterium | reverse complement strand
AGATGTGTATAAGAGACAGGCTGCAGGGCGCGCCCGCCCAGCCGCGCCGCCGCGATCGCCATCAGGCGCTCGCGGAAAGCGGGCAGATTGGCGTTGTGGATCGCGAAGCCCGCCGCCTGAGCATGCCCGCCATGGCGCAAGAGCAGATCGGCGCATTCATCAAGCGCTTCCGTGATGTTGAACTCCGGGATGCTGCGGCACGAGCCGTGACTTTCCTGCGCGCCATACTGCACGACGACCGAGGGGCGATAATACTCTTCGGTCAGGCGGCTGGCGACCAAGCCGACAACGCCTTGCACAAAGGCTGAGTCGACGGCGAAGATGAGGGGCGTCTCGGGGCTTGGCGCGGCGATCTGGCGGGCGCGTTCCTGCATCTCGCGGGTCAGGTCTTGGCGGCGCGCGTTCAGGCGGTTCAGCGCGGCGGCGCGCTCAGCTGCTTCTGCTTCATCTTCGGTCATCAGCAGCTGGTAGGCCTGCATCGCGCTCTCCAATCTGCCGGCGGCGTTGAGGCGCGGCCCGATGGCGAAGCCGATGGCGGTCGCGTCCACTGCCTCGGGCGCGATGCCGGCCGCCTTCAACAAGGCGCGCAAGCCGACCCGGCGCGCGCGGTGCAGCTCAGCGATGCCGCGCATCACCAGCGCGCGGTTCTCAAGGCAATTGAGCGGCACCAGATCGGCGACCGTGCCAATGGCGACCAGATCGAGCAGGTCGGCTTCTTGCAGTGGCAGGTCGCGCTTATCGTACTCGCGCGCGACCTTCAAAAGCGCCTGCGCCAAGCGAAAAGTGACGCCGACGCCCGCCAACATCGTCTCACCGCTGCGGCAAGCGGCTTGCTTCGGATTGATCACGGCGAGGGCGGGCGGCAATTCCGGGCCAACCGAGTGGTGATCGGTCACGATCACGTCCAGCTTGTGCGCGTTGGCAGTCCGCACCTCTTGAACCGAGCGAATGCCGCAATCCACTGTGATGCACAATTTGAAGCCGCGCCTTGCCAAGCTGATCATGGCGGCGTGGTTCAGGCCGTAGCCTTCGTCCACGCGATTGGGGATGTATGGCTCAACGCGGGCGCCGAGCGCGCGCAGGACGGTCACCAGCAGCGTGGTGCTTGAGACGCCGTCAGCGTCGAAATCGCCGTAGACGACGATTGGCTCGCCTTTGCGGATGGCGTGGCGAATGCGCGCCACAGCCTTTGCCACCCCGTGCATCCTGAACGGATCGGCGGCGAGCAGATCGCCGCGCAGGAAAGCCTCTGCCTCAGCTGGCGAGCGAAAGCCGCGCTGATAGAGAATCTGGGCGAGGATCGGATGCAAGTTGGCGAAATTTGCGCGCTCGTGCGCGGGAGGCGGCGGTTGTATGCGCCAGCGCTTCGGTTGCAACATGGCTTGAAAGTCTAGCCGGTTCGGCGGGGGCAGTCAACCTTCCAAGAGGCGCGCCCGCCCCTCAAGCGCGCAGGGCGTTGTGGTGCGCTTGAGGTTATGGTATACTTTGGGCATCGTTGGCAAGCAACAGGTTGCGTATGAGAACCGCTTTCCATCTCAGAGGCCACACTTATTGTCTGTACATCCATCGCCTATACCGCTTCTACCGGCGCGCCTCAGGCTCTGATGGCCTAGCCGATTATTGACGTCCCTCATCTAGTCCAATCTGAATTAATCCAATCTGAATACAGCGAGCGCAAACGCGGCACGCAAAGTTTTGCTTGCGGGCGCGGCTTGCCGCTCCCGATTTTCGTCCACACTTTCGCCCTTTTCGCCATTTTCGGAACTTTCGCAATTTTCGGAACTCTCGTCCGCTCTTGAGCTGCTCATAAGCGGAGACAAGACCTGAAAATACTCGAGGCTTTTATGAGCATCCACCTGAAACAGCGCGCAGTCTTGCGCCTGAACCTCGCCTTCGGCGCGATGATCGCCGCCGCCGCGCTGTGGGGCAGCGGCACCACGCTGGGCAAGTACGCCCTCAGCTACCTGAGGCCGTTCTCGCTCGTCTTCTTCGAGTTATGCGCCAGCTGCAGCGTCTTGTGGCTCTTGGTCCTGTGCTCGAGTGAGCGCAGCCGCTTGAATCGGCACACAGTGCGCCACGCTTGGGCGGGCATCCTTGACCCAAGCCTCACCTATCTGTTCTTCGCGCTCGGTCTGAGGCTGACCTCTGCCAGCAGCGCGACGCTGATCATGGCGGGCGAGCCTGTGATCGTGATCGGTCTGGCGTGGCTGTTGCTGCGCGAGCGCGTCCCGCCGCATTTTCAGCCGATCGTCGCCGCGGCGACGATCGGGACGCTGCTCGTCACCCTGAGCGGGGGCGACGAAGGCACGCCGACGCTGCTCGGCGATGTACTCATCCTGCTCGGAACGTTCAGCACTGCGCTGTACACCATCGCCTCGCGCGCCAGCGCGCGCCAAATGCCGCCCTTGCTGCTCGCCATGCTGCAGCAGACTTGCGGCTTGCTCTTCACTGCAGCGCTGATGCCGATAGAATGGCTGAGCATCGGCCTGCCGCCGCTGGCGGATGTGCCGCTCCACATCTGGCTGCTGGTGGCAGCCACAGGCGTCACGCAAGGCGCGTTGGCGCTCTGGCTGTACTTGCGCGCCCTGCAGGTGATCCCCGCCACGCACGCGGCGCTCCTACTGACGCTCATGCCGATCTTCGGCGTGGGCAGCGCAGCGCTCTTGCTCGGCGAGCAGATGACTTGGTGGCAGGTCGCGGGCGGCGGACTGATCTTGGGTGCGTTGCTCTGGCTGCGCGCCAAACAAGCCGCGCTTCTAGAGAGCCCAGAGAGTCTGGAGAGTCAAGAATCGCTCTCAGCGCCTGTCAGCACGTCGTAGAAAGTTGGCAATCGCGGCGTTGGCGTGTCGCTGTAGATAACCGCCCGCGCGAGGCGCGCTTTGGCGCGCGCCAAGCGTCCTTCATCGTTCGCGTGTAGCGTGAAGATCGGCTCGCCGGCCGTGACGTATTCGCCCACCTTCTTGTGCACCAAGATGCCGACGGCGTGATCAATCGGATCGCCCTTGCGCTCGCGCCCTGCGCCCAGCTCAACAGCTGCCAGGCCCACGTCTAAGGCGTTCAGCTGCTCCACGTAGCCTGAGCGCGGCGCGGGCAGCACCTCGACCAAGCGCGCGCTCGGCAGCAGGCTCGGATCGTCCACCTGGCGCACATCGCCGCCGTGCGCTGCCACCACCTCGAGGAATTTGGCGAAGGCGCTGCCGTTGCGCAGCGTCTCAGCCGACTCCGCCATGTACTCGGCGAGCGCGTGTTCGGGCGCGTTGCCCTCAGAATGGCGCGCCAAGAGCAGCATCTGCCCCGCGATGGCGATGCAATGCTCGCGCAAGTCGCGCGGCGCGCGGTCGTGCAGGCACTCGATCGCCTCGCGCACTTCAAGCGCGTTGCCGACCGCCGCGCCGAGCGGCTGATTCATATCTGAGATCACAGCGACTGTGCGCTTGCCGACGCTCTGCCCGATCTGCACCATCAGGCGCGCCAGCTGCCTCGCCTGCTCGAGGTCGGTCATGAACGCGCCAAGCCCGACTTTCACGTCTAGGACGATAGCGTCGGCGCCGGCGGCGATCTTCTTGCTCATGATGCTGCTGGCGATGAGCGGCAAGCTATTGACCGTCGCCGTCGCGTCGCGCAGCGCGTAGAGCTTGCCGTCGGCGGGCGCTAGGTTGGCGCTCTGACCGCATAGCACGATGCCATGCTTGCGCGCGATATCCTTGAACTCGTCAACGCTCAGCGAGACGCGATAGCCGCTGATCGATTCGAGCTTATCGACTGTGCCGCCTGTGAACCCTAAGCCGCGCCCGCTCATCTTGGCGACGGGCACGCCGCACGCCGCCACCATCGGCAGGGCGATCAGCGAGGTCTTATCGCCCACGCCGCCGCTAGAATGCTTATCCACGCTGATCGGCAGCACATCTTTCAGGCTGAGGATCTCGCCGCTGCGCGCCATCGCCATGGTCAGGTCAACCGTCTCGCGGCGGCTCATGCCGCGCAAGTAAACCGCCATCAGCCAAGCCGCAGCTTGGTAGTCAGGGATCTCGTCGCGCGTATAGGCGCGGATGAAGAACTCAATCTCATCAGTCGTCAGCTCTTTGCCGTCCCGCTTCCGCTCAATGATCTCTAAAACACGCATTTTCGATCGCTCCTGATGCTTACCAGCATAGCATACTTGTTTGTGCGCCTTGCGTCTCATGCTATAATCCATCTTCAAGGTCGGCTAGCGTCACTTGGAGAGTCCTCAAATGGCTGTTCAAGCGCCTTCCAGCACGCTTAATCTGACTCTCTCGGCTGAGCATGAAGAGCTGCGGCGCGTCGTGCGCGACTTCGCCCGCCGGGAGATCTTGCCCGTGGCTGCGCACTTTGACGAGATAGGCGAGTTCCCGATGCAGATCGTGCGCAAGATGGGCGAGATGGGCTTGATGGGCATTGAAGTGCCCGAGGAATATGGCGGCGCGGGCATGGATACCATCGCCTACGTCTTGGTGATGGAAGAGATCGCCAAGGCGGACGCCGCTGTTAGCACGATTGTGAGCGTCAACAACAGCTTGGTCTGCCACGGCTTGCTGAAATTTGGCACAGAGGCGCAAAAGCAAAAATACCTGCGCGACGTCGCCAGCGGCGCCAAGATCGGCGCGTACAGCCTGACTGAGCCGACAAGCGGCAGCGACGCCGGCAACATGAAGAGCCGCGCCGTACTGAGCGAAGACGGCACGCATTACATCATCAACGGGCGCAAAAGCTGGGTCACCTCTGGACCCGTGGCAGACTACGTGATCCTATTCGCGATGACCGATCCCGAGAAGAAACATCACGGCATCACGGCGTTCATCATCGAGACCGATAAGCCGGGCTTTGCCGCCGGCAAAAAAGAGCCGAAACTTGGCATCCGCGCCAGCGCCACCAGCGAGCTGATCTTCGAGAACTACCGCTGCCCTGTGGAAAACGTGCTTGGCGAAGTGGGGCAAGGCTTCAAGATCGCCATGAATATCCTAGACGCAGGGCGCATCGGCATCGCTGCGCAGGCGCTGGGCATCGCAGAGGCGGCGTACGAAGCATCCGTCGAGTACGCGCGGCAACGCGAAGCCTTTGGCGCGCCAATCGGCACTTTCCAGATGATCCAAGCCAAGATCGCCGATATGAAGACGCGCATTGAAGCCTCGCGCTTGTTGACCTACAACGCGGCGCTCGCCAAAGCGCGCGCTGAACAGACAGGCGGGCGCTACACGACCGAGGCGAGCATGGCGAAGCTCTTCGCCAGCGAGACCGCCATGTTCTGCGCGCACGCCGCCGTCCAAATTCACGGCGGCATGGGCTACAGCCGCGAGCTACCGGTTGAGCGCTACTTCCGCGACGCCAAGATCACTGAGATTTACGAAGGCACAAGCGAGATTCAGCGCCTCATCATCGCGCGCAACGAGCTCGGCCTGCGCTGAACGCCCGCGCTCAACGCGACCCGACCTCAAAGGCGCGCCCTGACCTGCGAGGAGCTGCTTTGAGCGAGATTCTCGCCCGGCTCTACGCCCTGATCCAAGATCGGAAAGTCAATCCGCGCGAGGGCTCGTACACTGCTCAGCTGTTTCGGGCGGGCACGGAAGAGATCGCCAAGAAAGTCGGCGAAGAGGCAATTGAAGTGGTGCTGGCAGCCGTTCAGCAAGGCGCGGAGCGCACGATCAGCGAGCTAGCCGATCTGACCTACCACGCGCTTGTGCTGATGGCGCAGCTCGGGATCACGCCTGAGCAAGTCGCTGCTGAGCTAGAGCGCCGTCACCGATGAGCGATCCGTTCGCCGCGCTCTATCACGCTGTCTACCAGCGCGGGCAGCTCTTTGGCGCAGATCGTCCGCTGCCCGCCGATCCGCCGCGCCCGACGCCGCCTGATGTACGCCCGAAGAGCATCGCCATCGGCGGCGCTCTCGGCGTCTCGATCATCACAAAGGAGCTGGCAGCATGCCTCGTGCGCTACTCAGCGTCTATGACAAAAGCGGCTTGATCGAGCTGGCGCGCGGTTTGACCGCGCTCGGCTGGGAGCTGATCGCTAGCGACGGCACTGCGCGCTTCCTCAGCGGCGCAGGCATGGACGTCAAAACGGTTGAGCAGGTGACGGGCGCGCCTGAGATGCTCAACGGGCGCGTCAAAACGCTGCATCCGATCTTGCACAGCGCGATCCTCGCCCGCGATAGCCAAGAGGACTACGCCGAGCTCGCCGCTCACGGCATCACGCCCATTGATCTGGTCGTCTGCAACTTGTATCCATTCCGCGAGGCGGTTCGCCGCCCTGAGATCAGCCTCGCCGAGGCGCTTGAGCAGATTGACATCGGCGGCGTGGCGTTGTTGCGCGCCGCCGCCAAGAACTTCCCGCGCGTGGCGGTCGTCTGCGATCCGAACGACTATCAGCGCGTCTTCGAGGCGCTCAAGCTCGGCACGCTCGATCTGGAGGCGCGACGCGCCTTGGCGATCAAGGCGTTTGCGCACACACGCGATTACGACGCCGCCATTCATCGCTACCTGCTCGGCTCAGCGCAGGCTGAATTCGCCGTTGGCGAGCGCCTGACGCTCTCGCTCGAGCGGGTCGAGACGCTGCGCTACGGCGAGAATCCACATCAAGAGGGCGCATTTTACGCGCCGAGCGGCGTCAAAGTGCTCGGCGGGACGCTGCTCGGCGGCGATAAACAACTCTCGTATAACAATCTGCTCGATCTAGACGCCGCGTGGCGCGCGGTCGAGCTATTCCAGCAGCCGACTGTGGTGATCGTCAAGCACGCCAGTCCGTGCGGCATCGCCAGCGCGGCGCGGGCAGAGGACGCTTTTCGGCTCGCGCTGGCTTCCGATCCGATCTCCGCCTTCGGCGGCGTGATCGCGGTCAATCAGCTTGTGGATACTCGCTTTGTAGAAGCGCTGGGCGATCTGTTCATCGAGGCAATTGCCGCGCCGGACTTCACAGCTGAGG
>JAGHYP010000148.1 GCA_017743585.1 Chloroflexota bacterium | reverse complement strand
AGATGTGTATAAGAGACAGTCTTGGCGCAAGACGTGATCGCGCAGCTGCCGAATGCAATCGCCGCTTTGGAGAAGAGTCGGTAGGCGCGTTAGAATTCTCGCCGCCCGCAACTTTTGATTGGGAGAGCCTGCAGCGTGAGTCGCACTGACTTTTTAGATGGCCTAAACGAGCAGCAGCGAGCGGCGGTCACAGCGCCGAGCGGCGCTACCTTGGTGATCGCAGGGCCGGGCAGCGGCAAGACGGCCGTGCTCACTCGGCGCGTCGCCTATTTGGTCAGTCAGCTGAACGTGCCGCCGAGTCGAATCATGGCGGTCACTTTCACCAACAAGGCGGCTCGCGAGATGTTGGAGCGCATCGAGCGGCTGCTGGGCGAGAACTTGCACGGCTTGACGATCGGCACGTTCCACGCCATTTGTGCGCGCATTTTGCGCCGCGAGGCGACGCGCATCGGCATCTCGCCAAGCTTCACCATCTACGATACTGACGATCAACTGAACCTAGTGCGCATCGCGCTGTCGGAGCTCGGCCTGGACGAAGATCGCAGCGCGCCGCGCAAGTTCCTGAACGCGATCTCTAACGCTAAGAACGAACTGGTCACGCCTGATCTGTATCCCCAGGGCAACCAAAACGACCGCCAGATTGCGCAGGTTTACGCGCGCTATCAGGCGCTGCTGCGCGCTGCGAACGCGCTCGATTTCGATGATCTGCTGCTGTATTGCGTCAAGCTCTTCCACGATCATGCGCAGGTGCGCTACGATTACCAAGCGCGCTACGTGCACATCCTCGTGGACGAATTCCAAGATACCAACACAGCGCAGTATGAGCTGGTGCGGCTCTTGGCGGGCGCGCAAGGCAACTTGTTCTGCGTCGGCGATCCTGATCAGAGCATTTATCGCTTTCGCGGCGCCGATTATCGCAACTTGACTTACTTCCGGCGCGACTATCCGCACGCCAAGGTGATCTTGCTTGAGCAAAATTACCGCTCGCACCAGATCATCCTAGACGCGGCGATGGCAATTATTGACAAGAATACGGATCGCGTCCGAAAGCAGCTGTACTCAGTGCGCCGCGACGGCGCGAAGATCGCGCTGAAGCAGCTGAGCGATGACGAAGACGAAGCACAATACGTCGTCTGGAAAATTCGCGAGGCAGTGCGGCTCGGTCGCTACGCCTATAGGGATTGCGCTGTGATGTTCCGCACCAATGCGCAATCGCGCGCGCTGGAAGAGGCGTTCATCCGCGCCAATGTGCCGTACAAGCTGATCGGCGGCGTGCGCTTCTACAGCCGCCGCGAGATCAAAGACTTGCTGGCATACCTGCGCGTGATTCAGAATCCAAACGATGACGTCAGCTTGCGGCGGATCATCAACACGCCGCCGCGCGGCATCGGCAAGACGACGCTCGCCAAGCTAGAGGAATGGGCGCTCTCGCGCAATCAGAGCTTGTGCGATGCGCTCAGCGCACTGCGCAGAGGGCAGCCCTCGCCGTTCAGCGGCAAGGTGCTCAGCGCGCTCGAAGAGTTTGCCGCGCATCTAGAGGTGTGGCGCACTCTGCGCGACACAGCGCCCGTAGGTGTTTTGCTGCACGCCGTGCTAGACCAGACCGCTTACTTGCAATACATCAATGACGGCACAGATGAAGGCAAAGAGAAGGTCGAGTCAGTGCAGGAGTTGGTGCGCGTGGCAGAAGCGCAAGGCAACAAGCCTTTGGCGCTCTACCTCGAAGAGATCGCCTTGCTCTCGGATGTGGATGCTTACGACGAGGCGGCTGATAGCGTCGTGCTACTGACTTTGCACGCCGCCAAAGGCTTAGAGTTCCCTGTGGTGTTCATCGTCGGCTTAGAAGAGGGCTTGCTGCCGCATGCGCAGTCGCTAGAAGACGAGGAGCAATTGGCGGAAGAGCGCCGCCTGATGTACGTCGGTCTGACGCGCGCCAAAGATGAGGTTCATTTGACGTGGGCGGCGCGACGTATCGGCTACGGCGGCAGCTTGGGCGAGCGGACGCAGGTCTCGCGCTTTCTGCAGGATATTCCGCCAGAGCTGACTGTTGGCTCACCCGTGCCGAAGCGCGGCATGGGCGCTGCGCTCTCCGTGCGCCAAGAAGCGCCGCTGCGTCCCGCTTGGCGGCCGCCGATGCCCTCTCAGCCTGAGCAACTGCGCCGCGAGCATCCGCCGCGCAGCGCCAACATTAGCACCACCAGCCTTTACCGCAGCGGACAGCGCGTCTATCACGATAGGCTCGGCGAAGGCGTGATCATCGCCAGTCGCTTCGTAGATGGCGATGAAGAACTCGATATCCGCTTTGAGAAACACGGCCTGAAGCGCCTATTCGCCAGTATCGCGCCGCTCAGGATGCTCGACGAGGAGTAGCGCTACTACGCCTCACGCTTCGGCGCTCTCGGGCTCGTGGCGGCGCGGCACGGTCTGCAAGCGCGCTGCCACGCGCTGCACAATCGCTTCGGCTACCGCGCTTTTGGTCTGTTGCGGCAATGAGATCGAGCTGCCATCAGCGCTGAGAATGGTCACGATGTTTGTATCAGCGCCAAAGCCCGCGCCGGGCTGACTCACATCGTTCGCCACGATGTAATCCACCTGCTTTCTTTCCAGCTTGCTGCGCGCATTCTTGAGCAGGTCGCTTGTCTCGGCGGCAAAGCCGACCAAAACATGCGGTCTGCCTGTCTCGGCGCGCCGCTCGCCGACGGTCGCCAAAATGTCTACCGTTGGCACTAGCGAGAGCTGAAGCACGCCTCCCGTTCTCTTGAGTTTATGCTCAGCTGTCTTTTCAGGGCGATAATCGGCAACCGCCGCCGCCATGATCAGCGCGTCGGCATCAGCAGTGCAGTCCAGCACAGCTTCCAGCATCTCTTGTGCGCTCTCAACCGTGACCAACTCAACGCCATACGGCACAGGCAGCTCGCTCGGCGTTGCGATCAGCGTGACGTGCGCGCCGTTATCCACTGCCGCCTGCGCAATCGCGTAGCCCTGCTTGCCCGATGAGCGATTGGTGATGAAGCGCACAGGGTCAATAGCTTCGCGCGTGCCGCCTGCAGTCACCACTATGTGCCTATCGCGCAGCGCGCCCCACTCGCGCCCGAGCGCGCGCCGCGCCGCGCCGAGCAACACCCCGACCTCTGGCAGGCGCCCGCGCCCGACCATCCCCGAAGCCATGCGCCCAACTTCTGGCTCGACGATCTCCATGCCCAGCTCGCGCAGACGCGACACATTGGCGACGACCGCTGCATTTTCGTACATGCTGCCGTCCATTGCAGGCGCGACCAGAATCGGGCACTTGGCAGCCAGCGCTGTGATGCACAGCAAGTCATCGGCGAAGCCATGCGCCAGCTTGGCGATATGCTGCGCTGTGGCAGGCGCGATGAAAATCAGGTCAGCGCCTTCCGCCAAGCCGACGTGCGCTACGTGAGTCGGCAGACTCTCGCCACTTGCCGTGCGCCAAAGATCAGTGTAGACGGCGCGTCCTGTGATCGCTTCAAAAGTGAGCGGCGTCATAAAGCGCGCCGCCGCCTCAGTCATGATCACATCCACATCAGCGCCTGCCTGCGTGAGCTTGCTCGCCAGATCGGCGGCTTTGTATGCAGCGATGCTGCCTGTCACGCCCAGCACAATTCGTTTGTATTCTAGAATGGAGATTCGCTCCACGCTCATGAAAAATTCCTGTGCTGATAAAACATTCAGCCAGATTCGTAACGTTCATTTTACCCGTCTTCTGCGCCGCACGGGATATTCTGTGCGCAAGATTGCCCAGAAGAGCAGCCCTGAGGCGAAAGGCAACCACGCGCTGCCGAAACCTGCCACAATGATGTATAGCAGCGTGCCAATGGCAAAAAAATCGCCACTAGTGGCATCGAAGGCGATGATGCCGAGCAAGATCAGCGGCGCGGTCAACATGACGTAAGTGATCAGGCTCGGCGCGCTGAACGTGATCCGCGCTAGGATAGATGGATCGCTCTCAGGTCGCTGGAAATGCAACGCCCATAAGCAGAAAGCGAAGATCGCCGCAGGCAGGAGCAGCTCTAGCACTGGGATCACGTTGTTCCACACGCCGATCATCAAGCTGAGAAAGAGCGGCGCGCCACAGGCGATCCTCTCCCACCACATCAGACTCAAGTCCAGCTCGCGCAGTACCCCAAAGCGCGGCATGAAAAAAGCGTAGAGCGCGCCGAGCGCTACCAGCGGGACGATCAAATACAGCTGTGCAATCTGGCGCGGCGGCACTGCCCAGCCGATATTCGGCTGCGCAGGGTACCACGCCGTCCAGACGCCCCATGCGATGCCGACGAGCGCCGCGGCGCCGATCGCAAGGAGCGGCGGCGAGGCGCCGCGCATCACGTACAAAAACAGCATCAAGGCGAGGAAAGCAGCGCCGACTTGCAAGCCTAACACGCGTACGATCAAGCCGATTGGCACGTTGTGATACGCGCCGTGATTGACGATTGAGCCGCTCAGCAGGCCGTACACGCCGCACGCCAAGCCGATTGCTGCCGGCGTATGCACCTGAAAGCGCACGATCACATCCAGCAGGAAACTGCCGAGCGCTATGTACAGCACCGCCAAGATCGGCCACTCATACCACGCGCGCGCCGTCGGATTCTGCCAGACCACGATCTCAGAGAAGACCAGCAGCGTCAAGCCGAACACTGATCGCAGCCGCCAGATCGAGAGGCGGGCGCGCGGCTTGAAGTTTTGGCGCAAACGCCCGAGCGCTTCGCCGAAGGTGTGCGGCGCGCGCGATGTCTGTTCTCTCTCCATACAGCGTCGTGCAGCCTTTCCTAGTCGTGTGGCCCTAGCACACGGATTTCATCGCTCGAAGCAGGCGGATTGTAACGCCCGATCACAACCCAGAAGAGGAGGTTGAACACGATCGCGCCGAACAGCGCCAGATTGAGCGTGTTGTAGGCGATTATGCGCGCGCGCACAGCGTATTGCGGCAAGGCGCAGCGCCCAAAGAGCGTGAACGGGCACTCGCTCGACATGCGGAAGATGCCGTAAGCGCTCACGATGTAAACGCCGAATAGCACGAAAAGCAACGTGATCAGCCGCTTTTTAGGCTCAGCGCGCTGCACCAGCATCAGCAAGCCCGCTAGCAGGACGAAGAGCAACAATGCGCCGCCTGCGTTGATCACACCAGTCGCTCCGATATTGCGTTATCTGAACTTGCACTGACCACAAGTGTCGTTCAAAGCGGCTTCTTCCGCCAAGTTCTCAGCGCAGGCGCTGCATCAGCTTCTTGTACGGATCGCTGCCGGGTTTGATCGTGACCTCGCGCGCGCGCCCGTCGTCTTTTGGCGCGCCTAGAATGCCCAGCTCGCCCAGCAAGTCCATCAATCTTGCCGCGCGCGGATAATCTATCGCCAAGCCGCGCAGCAAGATGGATGTGCTTGCCTCGCCGCGCCGCACCACCAGATCGATTGCATCTTCTAGGAGCGGATCAGCCTTGCTCAGCGCCTCTCGGCGCGAGATGCCGCGATCCCACGGCGCAGCTGCCCTCGGCAGCCCGCGCTCGGCTGCCCATTGCCGCCAATAACCGACGACGGCTTCAATTTCCTCGTCGCTCACAAAGCAACCTTGCACGCGGCGCGGCATCGTCGCCTCTGGCGCCAAGTACAGCATGTCGCCGCGCCCTAAGAGCGTCTCCGCGCCCGCTGTGTCTAAGATCACGCGCGAATCGGCGCTCGAGGCGACCGCAAACGAGATTCGAGCGGGGAAATTCGCCTTGATCAAGCCTGTGATGATATCCGCGCTGGGGCGCTGCGTGGCGATCACCAGATGAATGCCAACGGCGCGCGCCATCTGCGCCAAGCGCGTGATGGTGCGCTCAACTTCCTCAGGGCGGCTCAGCATCAGGTCGCCGATCTCATCAGCGATGATCACGATGTATGGCAGATGCTCAGCAGCGCGATGCTCGCCGAGCGCACGGTTGTACGCCTCAATATTGCGCGCGCCTTCCGCTTCCAGCAGGCGATAGCGCCGATCCATCTCGCGAGTCGCCCAGCGCAGCACGTCCACAATGCGCTCGATATCCGTCTCGACCGGGCCGAGCAAGTGTGGCAATCCGTTGAAACGCGAAAGCTCAACCATCTTCGGATCGAGCAGGATCAATTTCAATCGCTCAGGCAAGTTGTTCATGACCAAAGCGACGATCATCGCTGTGATGCACACTGACTTGCCTGAGCCTGTCGTGCCTGCGATCAGCAAATGCGGCATCAGCGCTAGGTCAACCACGACCGGCTCGCCTGCCACGTCTCTGCCCAGCGGCACGCTCAAAGGCGCCTCGCGGACGCCGTCAGGCGCATTCGGATCGGCGCGACGGAAGACGCGCACAAACGCCTCGCTCTCCAGCATTGGACGCAATGCCACAAGGCTCGGCTTGCGATTCGGCACTTCGATGCCCATATACGAGTAGCCCGGCACATAGGGTTGAATGCGCAAGCGCTTGGCAGCCAGCGCCAAAGCCAGATCGCGCTCAAGCGCCGCGATTTTGTTGACGCGCACGCGCTGCGTGACCACCTCGCCGCGCTCGGTTGTCACTTCACGGAACGGCTGCACAGCGTACTGCGTCACAGTCGGGCCGACCTTGACGTCCACCACTTCTACGTCAATGTCGAACTCCAGCAGCGTGTCTTCGATGATGCGCGCGTTGTCGTTGATCTCTTGCTCGGTCGGCTTCTCGAGGTCGGCGTCCCGCAACAGGCTCAGCGGCGGCAAGTTAGGGCGCGGATAGCTGACGCGCAGCTCTTGAAAATCCTCGACGCGGAATTGGCGGCGACGGCGCTCAGGCGGCGCTGCAGGCGCCGACGTGGTCGGCAGCGGGGTGCTCGCTATCTTGATTGGCACAGGCAGCGGCTCGGCAGGCTCATCAAGCTCAGCGCTCGGCTCTGCCTGAGGTGCAGGTGCAGGCGCAGTGCGCACAGCGGGCATCAGCGGCGGAA
>JAGHYP010000147.1 GCA_017743585.1 Chloroflexota bacterium | reverse complement strand
AGGAACGCGCCACGCGCGGCGCGCAAGCCCGCATTGCATGCGCCTGTGAAGCCACGATTCTCAGGCAGCGCGATCAGCTGCACTTCGGGGAACTCGGCGCGGATGAGTGCCTGCGAGCCGTCGGAGCTGCCGTTATCCACCACGATCACCTCAAGCTGCGGGTGAGTCTGCGCGCGCAGCGCGCGCAAGCAGGTCGGCAGATGCGCCGCGCCGTTCCAATTCGGGATGATCACAGAGAGCAGCGCCTCGCTCATGGCTGCACGATTGGCGCGTTGGCGCAATCGCCCTCAGAGATGATGTATTGCGCGCTGACCCAGCCGCTCTGCCCATTGGCGCGCTGCACGCGATACCAAGTGGCGCTGGAGTTGCGCCCAAGCACGCTCAGCCGCTCGCCGAGCGCCAATTTAGCGACGATCTGCGCGCCAGTGCTATCGCCGCCCCGCAAGTTGAGCGTGTTGACGTTCACTAGCGCAGTGCAAACCTGCGCTGCGCGTTGTGTAGCGCCTGCCGGCGCGACCACTTGCAAGGTCAGCACGGCAGGCGCGCTTGCCACGGCGCGCCGATAGGCGACCACTGAGAGCGCGAGCGCGCCCGTCTGTCTTGGCGTGTAGGGCAGCAGCGCCTGAAACTCGCGGCTTGGCTCGGGCGCAGGCTGGATGGCGACCACGCGCTCGCCTTCGCGCAGCTCAGCGCGTGTGATGCCGATGCTATCTACGGCGCGCACGCGGACGATCAACTGCTCGCCCGCCACCACTTGCGCGCCGCTCAGCGGCGCTTCGATTGCCACTTGCGGGCGCGATCCGTCGTCTGCAGGTGGCGCGGTCGTTGGAAAGGCTGTGGCGGCTTCAGGCGCGCTGAGCAAGTTGCAAGCGAGCGCAGCGGCGCACAGCGTCAGGCGGGCGAGGCTCAGCGCGGCATAGCGCAGCATGATCAGTTGGTCTCCGTTTGCTGTGAGGCAATTTGTTCTGCCTTGCGCAAGCGCTCGAAGAGCGCGAAGAGATTGGCGCGATGCAGTTGCTCCGCGATGCCGTTGAGCAGCACGCGGCTCTTGCCGCAATGCTCGATATCCACGCTCTGCAGATAGCCGTATGGATCGTCTTTGGTCAGGGCGATCTCAGCGTGCTTGCGCACGGCGCGCAGATAAGCGATATCGCTCTGGAGCTTCTCCTCGATCTCGCCGCGCAAAATGACCTCACCATGCCCCTGCACAATGCTCTCAAAGTTGTTGTGTTGCAAGCGCTCAAGAGTGCTGAGATGTGCTTCGTAGTCGCCATCAACAAAATGCGGCAATGCCATGATGGTATCGGCAGCGAACAGCACGCGCTCCTCGCGCACAAGGCACACAATCGAATCGAGAGTGTGACCGGGCGTGTGCCACATCAGCAACGTCTTGTTGCCCAGCCTCAGATGGAACGGGCTCTCGTCGATGAGCAGGCGCGGCAAGACCAGACGCACCTCAGCGAACTCCCGCTGAGCGGCTCGCGCCTGGGCGATGCTCTCGCATCCGCGCTGCTCGAGCAGCTCAGCGCAACGCACGTGCGCAATCACAGTTGCCTCTGGGAATAAATAAGTGCCGTAGGTGTGATCGGCGTGATAGTGCGTGTTGATCACGTAGCGCACGGGGCAACCGAGCCGCCCTTCGATGAACTGCTTGATTTGGCGCGTCTCGCTCGGATACAGCAAGGTATCAATCAGCGCCGCGCCCTCTGAGCTGAGGACGGCGCCAGCGGTCACTTGCGCATAGCGTTCGCTGGTGAAAACGTAGATATCATCGGCTACTCGCTCACGCCGCATAGGTTTTCCGCGTTCTTTCCGACATCGCTTGGCAAGATAGAGAAATGGCACGCGGAGTATAAGATAAGCCGCTGGGCTGAGTCAAGCTGTTGGCAGCGCATGATCGCTCAGCCTTTCACAGCGCCGGCGGTCGTGCCGCTAGCGATCTGATCTTGTAGCACCAGATACACGATCAGCGTCGGCAGCATGCCGATCACAGCGCCCGCTGCGAACAGCCCCCACTGATTGGCGAAGTTGCTGCTGACAAAATTGACGTACAAGCCGACCATCAGCGTCCACGTCTCCTTGTCTCGCAGCAACACGCGCGCCAAGACGAACTCGTTGAAGACGCCGACGAACGAGAGGACGCCGATCACGATCAGGATCGGGCGCGCCACAGGCAGGATAATGCGGGTATAGGTCTGTAAGATAGTAGCGCCGTCTACAAGTGCGGCCTCGTCCAACTCGCGCGGAATCGAGTCGAAGAAGCCTTTCATCAGCCAGGTGTTGGTGCCCATCGCGCCGCCGATGTAGACCAAGATCAAGCCGCCTGCCGTGTTGAAGCCGATGAACGGCAAGTAGACGCCGAGTTGCTGCAACATTAAGAAGATCGAGACCATTGCCAGCAAGTTCGGGAAGACCTGCACCAAAAGCATGAAGAGCAGCAAGCTGCGGCGCCCTGCGAAATTGAAGCGCGAGAAAGCGTAAGCAGCCGGCGCAGTGATCGAGACAATGCCGATTGCTGTCACAGAGGCGACGAGCGTTGAGTTGAGCAGCCAGCGAAAGAACGGATAGCGATCAGGATTGCCGAGCAGGTCTCTGTAATTCTTGAGGAGCAGAGCAGGATCGGAGACGTTCGGAATCAGGCTCTGGCTTGCCATGCTCTGCAGCGGGTTGAGCGACGCGCTCACGATCCACAGCACAGGGAACAACGCGAAGACGACCAGAACGCTCAAAATGGCATAACGCACCAAATTTTGCAGCTGACGGCGCTGCTTGAAGGTCAGGCCGCTGCTCTTCTGCCCACGAAAGATGACTGACCGTGAAACGCTAGACATTTCGAGAGACCTCCTCCCAGCGGCGCGTCAAGCCCATCTGCATGACAGTGACCGTGCCGACGATGAGGAAAATGATGATCGAGATAGTGGCGGCAAGGCCGAAGTCGGCGCGGCCCTGCCCTGAGAACGCAATGCGATAGGTGTAGCTGATCAAGATATCGGTCTGCCCAGCAGGTATCGGCGAATCGGCGATGACGGGATTTCCCTCGTTGAAAGCGGCGATCAGCGTGTAGTTATTGAAGTTGAAGGTGAACGAGCTGACCAGCAAAGGGCCAACGGAAACCAGCAAGAGCGGCAGGGTGATGAAGCGGAAGGCCTGAAAACGACTGGCGCCATCCACCTGCGCTGCTTCATACAGGTCGGCGGGGATGGCCGCCAGCGCCCCGCTGCAGACCAGCATGAAGTATGGATAGCCGAGCCACAAGTTCACGATCAAAATAGCGATGCGCGTCAGCGTGCCGTCGGCGAACACATTCGGCAAGCCGGGAAAAATCTGGCTGAAGATGCCGAACTGCGGCTGAAACATGCCGCGCCAAGTGACCACTGAGATGAGCGCGGGAATGGCATACGGCACGATCAGCAGCGTGCGGAAGACGCGCCGCCCTGCGAACTTGCCTTGCATCAAGAGCGCCACCAATAAGCCGAGCGCGAAGGTGCTCGCCACTGAAAAGAACGCGAAAGCAACTGTCCACGCGAAAATGCTGAGCAGCGGCCCTCGTAGGGCAGGGCTGTTGAAAAAGCGCTCGAAATTGGCGAAGCCGATCACTGTGCGATAGCCGACTCCTGCTGGGAAGCCTTCGATCTTCATCACGAAGTCTCGAGCGCGCGCCTCAGGATTCTGAGCGCGGGCTGCTTCAAAAGCGGCGCGGTCAACGAAGAAGCCGATCTCATCATCCGCTGTGAAGACTGCCCCTGTCTGCATATCGGTGACGCTATCAGTGGCGCTGTCGTAACGGAAGCGCGGCACAAGGGCTGCCGCAAAATCGCGAGTGACGCTCAGGCGGTTACCTTCAGGGCCGAACTGTTGATTGGCTGCCGCTGCCAGCAGGCGCGTGCGCTCAGCGCGCGTGGCGCGCCGAAAACCTTGATAGGTCTCAGGAATTTCGCCGCTGACAGGCTGCAGCTCGCCCTGCCCGATCACAAAAAAAGCGCTGCCGTCAGGCGCGGTCAGCCACAGCGCATACTCGCCCGCTTCATTGATGAAGGCTTCCCAGCGGTAGCGCACGCCTGTCTCAGGCACAAAGGTGCGGCGCTCCAGAAGCTGCACCACCTGCGCTTTGGTCAGCAAGTGACCGTCGCCGTAGTTCGTGAACGCCACGTAGACCGTGTAGACAATTGGATAAATGACGCCAAGCGCTAGGAGCGCAAATGCCGGCGATATCCAGCGCAGCGGCTTGAGCGGCAGACTCAAGTTGATGATATTCACGAGGAGCGTGATCAAGCCGATGGCAATGGCGAGCTCCCAGATGCCATCGTTGATCAGCGAGAAAATCAACCAGAGCGCGAATGCATCCACAACCATCAGGCCGATGTAGCGCAGGAGCAGAGTCACCACGCCGGGGATGGCGGGCTGGACGGATCGCCGTCGTGCGAGCGTATTTGTGATCATAAACGCAGTTGCGGCGCGAAATGCCGCTCTCCTCTCCTCTAAAAAGTCTTAATCAGAATGCTGAAACTCATAACATAAGGGCGGGAAGACTTTCCCGCCCTTACTGCTGTGCGATCACATGACGCTGCTGGGCGCGCAGCGCTCACTTGAGCAGGTTGCGAATCTGCTCAGCCGCTGTCTTGAAGGCTTCTTCAGCGCTCACTTGCTGATTGGCGACCGCCTCGATGGCATTGCCCCACGCCTGCCAGACTGAAGCCATCTCTGGGATCGCCGGCATTGCCAAGCCGTTCACGCCCGCTTGAGCGAATGCGATCAGGTCAGGGTCTTCCAGCTTCTCAAGCGCGGGCAAAAAGGCGGACGGGCGGTCGAAGCCGAACAGCACCATCGGGATGCCCTTGCGCTCCACGCCATCTTTGCCCTTGGCGGTCACTTCGATGTCCTCGCTGGCGATGAAATCGAACAGGAAGGTCTTGGCGAGCTCCTTGTTCTTGCTGAAGGCGTTGATCATGAAGCCTTGCACGCCGACGAACGGCCTACCGCCGCCAGGAATTGGCGCAATCGCATAGGGCACGCCGCTCGGGCGCAGACGGTCGCCAAGCGCCCATGGACCAGTGATGATCATCGCCGCCTCTCTGTTGGTGAAGAGCGTGTGCATCACGTCGTAATCCACGCCTGCTGGCTGCAGACCGGCTTTGACCATGCCTTCGAACCACTTCAGCGCGGCAATGCTGCCTTCGCTATCAATCCCCAAGTCCTTCGCGTTGTAGCCGACGCCCTCTTCATAGCCGAAGACGTAGCCGCCGAAAGCGGTCTGGATCGGGAAGAAGTGGTAAGGATCGCCGCTCTGGCGGACGAAGCCATACTTGACAACGCCCGACTTGATCAGCTCTTCAGAGAGCTTGCGCACTTCGTCGAAGTCCTTCGGCACTTCCTTGACGATCTCAGGATTGTAGACAAAGGCGACGTTCTCCACTGCGTAGGGCATGCCGTATAGCACACCTTCGTAAGTGAAGCCGTTCAGCGAAGCCTCAGTGAACTTCTTGGCCAGATCGCCTAGGTCTAGCGGCTCAAGCAAACCGTCTTTGGAAAGCTCACCGATCCAGTCGTGCGCTCCGACGAAGATATCCGGACCTTCGCCTGCCGGTGAGGCGGTCTTGACCTGCGAGCGGATATCGCCGAAGCCGACCTGCTGCACTTTGACATTGACGCCGAACTCTTCCTTGAACTTAGCGGCGAGCGCCTCAAGAATTGGCGCGCGCGTGTCATCTGCCCAGATCAGCAGTGTCGCATCCTGGGCGCGTACGTTCAGCACGCCGAGCGCGCTGAAGGCAAAAGCTGCAATCAAAAGAAAGGTAGTAAACTTGTTGCGCATGAGTGTTTCCCCCTTGTGGATGCTGTATGGTGCGCCTCAATTGACCTCACGTCTGGATGACGCGCCTTTGAGTATACCGCGCTTTGCTGAACTTGCAATAGTCAGTAAAACTTCGGACAACGCCCCTGCTCTGCGCAGTTGCGAAGTTTCTGGCAACGCTAGGCAGTTTTTTCGGGCGTGATGACGACCGCCTCGCTCTCCAGCACGAGCGCGCCTTCCTGATTGGTGCAAGTGGCGCGCAGGGTCGTGATGCGCTTTTCTGGGCGGAGAGCGGTCACTTCAACGGTCGCCGTGATCGTACCGCCGAGAGAGACGGGCGCCTTGAAGGCGAGCGTCTGGCTCAGGTAGATCGTGCCTGAGCCGGGCAGATCGTCGCCCAGCACGGCGCTGATCAGACTGGCGGTCAACATGCCGTGCGCAGTGCGCCCGCCGAGGCGCGCAGCCTGCCGGCCGCAATTCTAACGCTCTGCGAGCTAAAAATCGCCGACCAGCTCTATCTCCAGCTCAAGCTGCACGCCGAATTGCTCGTAGACGCGTTGCTGCGCCAAGCGGATCAGCGCCAGATAGTCATCGGCTGTGCCATCGCCCGTGTTGATGAACCAATTGGCGTGCTGCGGCGAGATCAGCACGCCGCCGACCCGTGTGCCTTTCAGGCCCGCTGCTTCGATCAGCCTGCCTGCGTAGTCGTTCGGCGGATTTTTGAACATGCTGCCCAAGCTGGCGCCATTCGGCTGGGTGCGCCGCCGATGTGCGCTATGTGACTCGGCTTCAGCGCGCAGCGCGGCGGGATCAGCGCCCGGCTGCAGCTGCAGGGCCGCTCGCAACACGGCGAAGGGCAACTCGCGCCGCTTCAACGCCGACTCGCGGTAAGCGTAGGCAAGCTCAGCGCAAGACCAGCGGCGCGTCGGCTGCGCGGGCTCAGCGATCTCTGCCCAGAGCAAGCACTGCGCGATCTCGCCACCATAAGCGCCTGCATTGTTGACCACAGCGCCGCCGAGCGTGCCGGGAATGCCGATCGCCCACGTCAAGCCCGCCCAGCCGCGCGCGATGCTCTCGCGCGCCAAGCCGATCAGCGCTGCGCCGCTCTCCGCGATCAGCACGCCCGACTCATCGAAAGTCACGCCGTCGGCGCGATTGAGGATCACTATGCCACGTATACCGCGATCCGAGAC
>JAGHYP010000146.1 GCA_017743585.1 Chloroflexota bacterium | reverse complement strand
ACCGCATGACGTTGGCGGGCAATCCGCTGGCGAATCGCTTCTCCGAGCGCACGGTCGCCTTGATCGGGCGCACGCGCGCCGCCGAAAAATGGTCGGCTGCACAGCACTCGCCGCCCTATGACCAGACGCACAAGCCCGCCTACCGTGTCCTTGACTTGGCCACAGCGCGCGAGCTGCTGGAAGCGCAGAGGATGGACATAACGGTTGTCTAGCGGATGAGCGCCAGCGCCACGCCGATCATCGCGCTCAGGATGCCAATCATCCAAAAGCGTTGCACCACTTGCGCCTCGCTCCAGCCGCCCATTTGGAAGTGGTAGTGCAGCGGCGAGCGCCTGAAAAGCCGCGCGCCGCCCGACCATCGAAAGTACAGCACTTGTGCCACCACGCTCAGCAGTTCTGCCACTGGCACTGCCGCGATGATCGGCAGCAAGAGCCACTGTCCCGTCATGATCGCCACTGTGCCGAGCGTCGCGCCGAGCGCTAGGGCGCCTGTATCGCCCATGAACAGCTGCGCAGGCAGCGCGTTATACCACAGGAACGCGAAACACGCGCCGACTACCAAAAAGCAGAACTGCACCAGATACACCTGTCCTTGCACCAGCGCGATCAGGCCGTAGGCGACGAAGGCGCACGCCATCAGCGTGCCTGCCAAGCCGTCCATGCCGTCAGTCAGGTTGGCGGCGTTTGAGCTGCCCACGATGATGAAGATCGCGATTGGAATGAAGAGCAGCGGCGAGATCGGCACGGCGATGCCCATCACGGGAATGTACATCTCGTTAGCGAACTGAAAGCCGCCATCGGCGAGCGAGATGACGGCTGCTGCCACGCTCGCCAGCGCCACTTGCGCCAAGAGTTTCGCGCGCGCCGAGAGTCCCTCGCCTTTGTTGCGCAGTTTCATCCAATCGTCCACTGCGCCCAGCGCGCCAAAGCTGACCAACACGAAGAGCGGCACTAGAATGCTGATGCCCGTGCCTCTCTCTGAGGGGCGCAGTAGGTTGACAACGTTCAAGAGCAAGGCGATCAGCACCACAGGCACCAGAATCAGCACGCCGCCCATTGTCGGCGTCCCTTCTTTGCTGCTGTGCCACTCGGGACTATCTTCGCGGATGCGTTGCCCAACGTTCAGACGGCGCAGCACTTCCACCAATGGGCTGCCCCAGATGACCGAGAGCAAGAATGTGACGCTGCCCAAGGTCAGCGCGAATGGCAACGGATCGGCGATCATGTGTCGCTTGGTCCCACGCGCACGCCCGCAATCTGTTCGAAGACGCTCAGCACAGCTGAATTATCCAGATCGCCGCCGCCCTGCTCCACCATCTGCCTGAAGATTTGCGCGGCGACCTCGGTCAGCGGCAAAGGCGAGCCATACGTCCTGCCCATCTCCAAAGCGATGTTCAGGTCTTTCAGCTGCATCCGCGCCTTGAAGCCCGGCGTCCGAATGCCTTGCGCAAGGCGCTGCGGCTTATTGTCCAGCGTCCAGCACTGTGCCGCGCCGCCGCGAATGGCTTCTACCACTTTGAACGGGTCGACGCCCGCCTTCTGCGCCAAGACCAGCAGCTCGCCCATTGCCACCATCTGCGCCGCGACCATGATCTGATTGCAGGCTTTGGCGATCTGCCCTGCGCCGCTCGCGCCGACGTACGTCCACGCCTTGCCCGTGGCTTGGAAGATTGGAATCACCTTTTGGAACGCTTGGTAATCGCCGCCGACCATGTAGACCAGCGTCCCTTGCTGCGCGCCGATCTGCCCGCCGCTGACGGGCGCGTCTAGCGCAGGCACGCCGTGCAACGCCAATTCCCGCGCCAACATACGCGCCGTTTCTGGCTTGATCGTGCTGTTATCCATGAAGATCAGGTCGCTGTGCGCGCCTTCGATCACGCCCTCGGCGCCCAGCACCACCTGCTCCACATCGGTCGAGTCGGGCAGGTTTGTGCAGACCACGTCGACTTGGCGAGCGACCTCGGCGGGCGAACGGGCAGGCAGGGCGCCTTCCGCCGCCAATTCTTCTACAATGGCGCGGCTGCGATTATGCACCACCACTTGGAAGCCCGCCCGCAGCAAATTCCGAGCAATGGGCGCGCCCATCAAGCCCAGGCCGATGTATCCCACGCGCAACGTGCCGATGCTCCTCAGCGATATTCGTTTTGCGTGAGTTTAACCCAGCGCGTGCCCGATGGCGAGCCGTTGCACACCCGCCTCCTGAGGAACTCAGGCGTGCTTCCTCTTGTTGCGATAATCCAAATAGGCGATTATGGCTGCGATGACCGCGACGAGAAGCCTAAGCCTTGGAAGACAGGATCGCGCAAGATGTTGAGCAGGAGCGTGAGCAAGTCGCTTCCAGCGGATGGATTCGGATTGCTCGCGCCATCGGCAGGCGCCAGTTGCGTCAGCTGCGCTTGCAGCGTCTCGCGTTGATAGGCAATCGCCGTCTGGCTGGCGATCAGCGCCGAAGTCGGCGTGGCAGATGGCGTGACTGTCGCTTTCGGCGTCTCAGTTGGCGTCGGTGCGATAGTCGGCGTGCCGGGCGATGCAACGCCTGTCGCCGTCGGCGCATCAGGACTTCTCGCCTGCAGCCACAACGCAGTCTGTGTGATGCGCGCACGCATTTCTAAAGTTGAATACGCATCGAGCGTCGCTTGCGCGATGCTCGTTTGCGTCAGCGCGGCGTTCGCAGCGCTAGTTGCCAGCATATCTCGGGCGACTTGTTTTACTGTCGCTGTGATCAGCCTCATGACAGCTGTGTTTGTCATCTCTATGTTTCGGACATTTTGCTGGGCGATCTCGATAGGGCTGAGCGGCGGATTGCGGACGGCGTGAATCGCGCCCACGCTGAGCAAGCAGACGACAACAGATGAAATGGCCGCAGCGCTTAAGTCTCTACGACCAATCACACCACCAATCACACCAACGATCATACCAACAATCCCAGTAACAATTGTACCAACAATCCAATAAACAATTCCACCAACAATCACACCAATAATTACACCACAGTAATACAAACGTTTTTAGCATCAGTGCCAAAAAAAGGTGAGAAGCAACCGATAAGCGCAGTTCCACTGCAGAAAAGCACCGCTATCCACGCTATCCAGCCGAGCAGAGCGCCTGTGCCATTCAAATACAAATGCGCAGCGAGCTGGCTGCTATCTGTGGTCAAGATTTGGAAGATCGGATCGGCGAAGACGCCGAAGAATGAAATTGCCGTTAGCAGACCGACGATCGCGCCGAAGATGATGCTGACCATAGGTGAGATGCATTCCTTTCGCCAACGCGCTCAGGATGTCCGAGCGTCGCTGCGCACAATCGTAGCACGGATACAGAAGCTGAACAAGCAATTTGATCGCGCCTGCGCGCCGCGATACAGCTGTTCTCGCTCACAGCGTTTTAAGCGCCGCCGCTATATGCATCTGCGCGCCGCTCGCGAAATGGCTTGCCTTCATCGCAAGGCGCGTTATGATCGCGCTTGATCGCACTTGAAGCACGCTCAGCGCTGAACAGAGATGGTGAAGCGATGCACGCTCCTGAAGACGGCAGCGATCTGATTGAATTCCGGCGCGATCACATCTATCATGGCGATTGCCGTGATGTGTTGGCTCGGCTGCCCGCGCAGAGCGTCGACCTGATCTTCGCCGATCCGCCGTACAATTTGCAGCTGCAAGGCCCCCTGCTGCGTCCGAATCAGACTGTGGTGGACGGCGTGGATGACGAGTGGGATCAATTTGCGGACTTCGCAGCGTACGATCAATTCACGCGCGAGTGGCTGAGCGCGTGTCGGCGCGTGTTGAAGGATAGCGGCACGCTGTGGGTGATCGGCTCTTACCACAATATCTACCGGATCGGCAGTATCCTGCAGGACTTAGGCTATTGGATTCTCAACGACGTAGTGTGGATAAAGACGAATCCGATGCCGAATTTCAAAGGCGTCCGCTTCACAAACGCTCATGAGACATTGCTATGGTGCAAGAAATCTAAAGCGCAAAAGCGCTATACTTTCAACTATCACGCCATGAAGATGGCGAACGATGAAAAGCAAATGCGCAGCGATTGGCACATCCCGCTCTGCACAGGGAGCGAGCGCTTGACAGCGGGCGGCACGAAGCTGCACGCGACTCAGAAGCCAGAGGCGCTGCTCTACCGCGTCATCCTGTCCAGCTCGAAGCCCGGCGATGTGGTGCTTGACCCGTTCTTCGGCACTGGCACCACGGGCGTGGTCGCCAAGCGGCTTGGGCGGCATTTCATCGGCATTGAGCGCGAAGCGGCGTACGTTCAAGCGGCGAGAGCGCGCATCGAGGCAACGCCGGCGCCGCTGATCGCCGATGACGCCGTTCTCGGCGCATACCGCACGAAGCGCTCGGCGCCGCGCATCGCGTTCGCGGCGCTGCTGGAGAACGGCTTGCTGCTGCCAGGTCAAACGCTTTATTTCGATAAGCAGCGGGATAAATGCGCGGTTGTGCTGGCGGATGGTTCGCTGCGCACGCCTAACGGCGAGCAAGGCTCTATTCACAAGATCGGCGCGCGAGTCGGCAACATGGCCGCCTGCAACGGCTGGGAACATTGGTACTACGAAGATGAGCGCGGCGAGCTGCTCCCGATCGACGCCCTGCGCGCAGCGATCCGCAAGCAGCTGGAGACGGCGTGAATTGGTGCTGAATTCCTTGAGGCGCAGCAGATAGCTTTTTCATCAATCTGACACTGCTGAGCGGCGCTTGCAGCGCGCATGGCAGTGTTGGTATATTGTGCGTGTGGAGGTAGGCGCAGAAAGCGCTTGAGAAGAGTTTAGGTTTAGCAGGAAAAGGTGAGCAAAATGTTTTCACGCAAGGTTTTTCGGTCAGTGGCGCTCTTGACGACCGTTGCGCTGCTCTTGGGCGCTGTGAGTAGCGTCATGGGCGCGCAGACAGTGGAGCTGCGCATCCTGTGGTATAACGACGGCAACGAAGGCGAGGTCTACCGCGCAGCCTTGGATAAATTCGAGGCGGCGAACCCGGGCATCAAAGTGACGCTGGACGTGGTCGGCTTCAGCGATCTGCACAACATCTTGCAGGCGAACATCGAGGCGGGCACGCCGCCGGATATGGCCAGCATCACGCAGCTGGGGCGCTTCCAAGGTCGCTATCTCGATCTGCGCCCATACCTTGCCGATCCAGAGGCATTCGAAGCGAACTACCCTGAGTCTTTCCTGAACTGGCTGCGCGTGCCGGGCGGCGAAGATAAGGGCATTTACGGCTTCCCGCGCTCAGTGAGCGTCAGTGGGCCGTTCGTGAACGTGACGCTCTTTGAGCAGGCGGGCGTGCCGCTGCCTGAAGGCGACAAAGTCACTTGGGCAGAGTGGATTGACTTGGCGACCAAAGTTGCCAAGGCGACCAACACGCCATACGCAGTCGCGATTGACCGCTCGGGGCATCGCGCCTTTGGCCCGATGATGAGCTACGGCGCGCAAATTCTCGACCCTGCCACAGGGCGCTTCACAGTGGACTCAGAAGGCTTCCGCAAGTTCGCGATGGAGATGAAGCGCTGGCACGATGAGAAGCTGACGCCTGCTGAGGTGTGGATCGGCGGCGGCAGCGCCTATCGGGCGGCGAAAGAGTACTTCGTGAACGGCGAGTTGGTCTTCTACTACAGCGGCAGCTGGCAGATTTCCGCCTTCACGCGCGAGATCGGCGATGCCTTTGAGTGGCGCGCTGTGCCACAGCCATGCGGCGAGACGGGCATCTGCGCCGGGATGCCGGGCGGCACGGCTCTAGTGGCGCTCGCCGGCACTAAGCACCCGCGCGAGGTGGCAAAGGTGATGGAGTACCTCGCCAGCACTGAGGTGAATATCGAAACATCCGCCAATTCGCTGTTCCTGACGGGCAACCTGAAGGCGATCGAGAAAGGCGTGCCGTACCGCGCCAGCAAAGAGCAGTTCGATGTGTTCCTGAGCCACATCCCGAAGCTGACCGAGCAAGGCTGGCGGCTGCAAGGGCATCCGTTCATTGACATCATCAACGTGGAGACGCGCGATCAGCTTGGGCGCTACTTTGCAGGCGAGATCGACCTCGACAAGGCGATTCGACGGCTGCAGGCAAAGGTGGATGAGGCCTGCGATAAAGAGCCGAAGAAGTGCTTGCCTTGGAAATGAGCTGAGCCTCTGAAACGAGCGGCATTTTCCACGCTGCGCAGGTCGCTAACGGCGCAGGTTGTAGAAGGCGTCCATGCCTGCGTAGCGCGCGGCGCTGCCGAGGTCTTCTTCGATGCGCAGGAGCTGATTGTACTTGGCGACGCGATCCGAGCGAGCGGGCGCGCCTGCCTTGATCTGACCGGCGTTGATGCCGACGACCAGATCGGCAATAGTGCTATCTTCGCTCTCGCCGCTGCGGTGGCTGACGACGACTGTCCAGCCGGCGCGCATGCTCAGCTGAGCGGCAGCCATGGCTTCGGTTAGCGTGCCGATCTGATTGACCTTGCACAGCAGGCTATTGGCGGCGCGCTCGCGAATGGCGCGCGCGATGCGCTCAGTGTTGGTGACGAGGAAATCATCGCCCACCAGCTGGACGCGCTCGCCGTACGCGGCGCACAGCTTCTGCCAGCCTTGCCAATCGTCTTCCGCCAAGCCGTCTTCCAGCGAGATGATCGGGTACTTGTCCAGCCAATCCCCCCAGAAGGCGATCATCTCGTCGGTATCGAGCGCCCTGCCTTCCAGCTTCAGGTGATACTTGCCGTTGGCATAAAGTTCAGAGGCGGCAGGGTCAAGCGCGAGCAAGACCTGCTCGCCGGGGCGGTAGCCTGCGCGTTCAATGGCAGTCAAGATGAATTCGATAGCTTGGGCGTTGGATCGCAGGTCGCTTGGCGCAAAGCCACCTTCATCGCCGACAGTGGTGCTCTTGCCGGCGTCGTGCAGCACCTTCTTCAGGCTGTGATAAATTTCCACGCCCCAGCGCAGCGCCTCTGAGAAAGTTGGCGCGCCGACAGGCATGATCATGAACTCTTGGAAATCCGTGCTGTTGGCGGCGTGCTTGCCGCCGTTCAAGATGTTCAGCATCGGGACGGGCAGCACGTGCGCGTGCGCGCCGCCGAGATAGCGATAAAGCGGCATGCCTGCGCTCTGCGCTGCCGCCTTGGCAACGGC
>JAGHYP010000145.1 GCA_017743585.1 Chloroflexota bacterium | reverse complement strand
CTCGCGATCTGCCTCGTGACTGCGTTCTTCGCCTTGCCGCCGCTCTACGTGCGCGCGACAGTGCAGGCGGGCATCCGCTTCACGCTCGACTCGGCGCCTGCCGAGCGCTTGACGCTCACCTTGATCAATCCACAGCCATTCGCGCCCGAAGATTGGTCGTTCATCACGGAACAACTAGGCGATCTAGTCGGCGGTTTGACGCGCGTCTCGCGCTCAGCCTCAGCTTTTGGCGGCTTCAGCTATCAATATGGCGAGCCGACCACTGAGCTGACGCCGCGCGCCGAGTTCACCTTTCACGCTTACGCTTTCTCCGACCTTGCGCAGCGCCTGCGCGTGATCGAAGGGCGCTTGCCTAGGCGCTTGGCGCCGCCCGATTCACCTGAGCGCATCGCGCTGACCGAAGAAGAGCGGATTGATAAAGGCATCGGCATGTACTCCACTGGCGATGTCGAAGCTGTGCTTGGCGTTGAAGCGGCGCGTCAGAGCGGCTATGGCGTCGGCTCGCGCTTCGCCATCGGCGAGCTGCCTTCTAATCGCGTGGTGGTGCATGTGGTCGGCATTGTTGAGGCTGCCGATCCTGACGATCCGATCTGGCAGGGCAATCGGCGCGCGCTGGAAGGCGAGCTGGTTCAGGTTGGTTTGACGGATAGGCAGTATCAGCTAGCTTTCATCGTGACTGAAGGCGCGTATAGCGATTGGATCGCCAAAGCGACGCAGACCTTGCGCGGCGGCGAGAACAATAGCTACGTCTGGCAAGTGCGGCTGAACGGCGCCGCCGTCACAGCTGATACGCTCGACAAGACGCGCGAGCGCCTGAGATTGGTGGTGGATAAGCTGAGAGCGGATTATCGCGGCTTGCTGAGCGCCAATCCGCTGCTGCACGACTTGGATCGCTATGCGGATCAGGTGGCGCGCACCGAGCCGCCGCTCATCCTGTTGGCGGGCGCTGTGCTGCTGATGATGCTTTATCACTTGGTCGCGACAGTCAGTTTGTACCTTGAGACCCAAGCCGAAGAATGGGCGGCGTTGAGCAGCCGTGGCGCGGGCATCTGGCAGCTGATGCGCCTGCAGACGCTCACCATGCTGATGTTATGCGCGATAGGCGCAGCGCTGGGCGCGCCGTTGGCCGCGCTCTTGCTCAACCTGCTATGGCCGATCAGTCCGCTGGGCGCGGCACAGAGCGGCGATGCGCCGATGCCGGGCATCCCTACCACTGCTTTCCTGCTGAGCGGGCTGGCGGCAGCAGCGGCGCTCGTCATGTTGAGCTTGCCCGCCTTGCCAGCGGCGCGGCGCAGCCTCGCGCAGTTCAAATACTTGGCGGCGCGTCCGCCGCAACGACCCATTTGGCAGCGCTACGCGCTTGACCTAATTCTGATCGTCGTAGGACTGGGCTTCATAGCGCGGCTGCTGTTCTTTGTGGAAGGCGACCTCGAGCGGACGCTGAGCAAATTGCTCGACAATCCGCCTGCGCTGATCCAACAGATCGTAGACGGGGCGACGCGCACAGGCGGCTTGTCCGATCCGCTCAACCTGCTTGGGCCTAGCCTGCTGCTGAGCGGCATCGCGCTGTTGTGGCTGCGCTGCTTCCCCGCGCTGCTGCGCTTGCTCAGCTCCCTCTCACGGCGCAGCAATGGCTTGACCGTGCCGCTCTCGATCTGGAACGTGGAGCGCGATCCGAGCCATTACGCGCAGCTGGTGCTGCTGCTGATCGCGACGTTGGCGCTCGGCACAGCGGCGCTCGGCCTGAGCAACACGCGCGAGATCGGGGCTTGGGCGGCGGCGCGCGCTGCCACGGGCGGCGCCGTGCGCGTCGCGCTCAATGGAGGCGAGGCGCCTGACCTCGCCGCATGGCGCGCGCTGCCCAGCGTACGAAGCGCTGAGTCGGTCTTGCGCGTTGAGTCGGCGCAACGGGCAGGCACGGTCAGCTACACGTTGCTCGGCCTGCCGCTGCCGCGCTTCGCTGAGGCGTTCCCAGAGACGGCGCAGACGCTCGCAGCGCTGCAAGAGCAGGAGATCGCGCTGCAACGGACGTTCAATCGCCACACAGGCAGTCCTGCGGAGACTCTGATTGTGCCTGCTGTGATCTCAGAGCGCTTGGCGCGCGAAGTTGGCGCGGCGCAGCGCACAGATCGGCAGCCGTTGCGCGTCGGCGATCAGGCTGTGATCGAGCTGCTGCTGCCGAACGAGGCGCGCTGGGCAGTTCACTTCCGCGTGAGGCAGGTGGTGCGCAGTTTTCCATCGCTCAGCGAGGCGCAACGCTTCCTTGTGCTGGATCAAGGGCATTTGGTCAGGTTGATCCTCGCAGCGCCTGCCACGGCGCTCGTGGTGCGCCCTGTGCCGAATGAAGTGTGGCTGGATATGCCACAAGGCGCGCCGAGCGCGGCATTCCAAGCGCAGCTCGCCGCGCAGATAGGCTATCAGGGCGCGGTCTACGCTTGGGAGCATTACGTGGAGCTGCTGCGTGAGCCGTTGCCTGCCGCTGTGGCAGGGATGCTCTACGCAGGTTTCTGGGTCTCGCTGTGGCTGAGCCTGCTGGACTTTGGTTTCTATTTGGCAGTGACGGCGAAGCGACGCGCGCTCAGCTTCGCGGTGCTGCGCGCGCTCGGCTGGAATGCGCGCAATATTTGGACATTGCTGACGGCTGAACAGGTGACGTTGATCTTGCCTGCGCTGGCAATCGGCATCGGCTCGGGCGCGCTGCTGGCGTACATCATTCTGCCATTTTTGACCCTCTTCGGCGGCGCGGCGCTGAATCTGCCGACTGACAGCGTGGTCGGCGTGGTGATGGCGCTGGCGGTCGGCTTCGGCGCATTACTGGTCGCTTTGGCGTGGTGGCTGCAGCGCGTGGAGATCCATCGCATATTGCGGCTCGGCGAGGAGTAGCGCGCAGTGGACTTAGAGACGTTTCGAAAAGCTTTTGCGGAACTACGGGCAAAAGGCTGGATCGAGTCTGTTCGACGTGGTGATACAGGCGTCGGTTATACGCTTGAGCGGTACTTAGGTCTGACTGAGAGTAACATTGCCGTTCCTGATCTTGGTGAAGTAGAGCTGAAGGCACATCGCGTCGGCTCAAATTCCCTAATCACACTTTTTACATTCAACAGGAAAGTGTGGCAAATACGACCTATAGAGGCTGTGCGGCGCTATGGCGCGCCCGACAGAGATCCTGCCAAGGCAGGACGACTAGGGCTATATTTTACTCTATCGCGAACGCCGAACAGCTCAGGACTATTTCTCCACGTCGAAGAGGAGTTTGTGGCCCTGCGGCACATCTCGGGGGAGAAAATCGCAGTCTGGCAGCTGGAAGCGTTAGCGGCACGCTTTAAGCAGAAATTTCCCGCGATGATTTTGGTGAGTGCGCACAGTGAGATGCGCGGTGATAAGGAATACTTTCTATATCATCGCGCTCAGCTCATGCAAGGCACATCGGCTTCTGTCCTGCGCGATCAAATTATCGCAGGCAACATACTGGTGGATTTACGCCTGCATGAAAAGCAAACTTATGCACGCAACCACGGGACAGGCTTTCGTGTTCGAGAAGACAAGCTGCACTTGCTATTTCAGGAAATTCGCGACCTATGAGCGCGTGGTCTCAATTGCCGCTCTTTGAGCCGCCTGCCGATGATTGGACGTTCAGCGGCGCGCAGACGCATAGCTTAACACACTGCTATCACGACTATCCCGCGCGGATGATCCCGCAAATCGCTGCGAAACTAATAGCGCGCTTCGCGCCGCGCCCCGCGCGCCTACTCGATCCGTACTGCGGCACTGGCACCAGCCTCGTGGAAGGCTTGATTCGCGGTCACGAAGTGCATGGCACAGACCTGAATCCATTGGCGCGCTTGATCAGCCGCGCCAAGCTGACGCCGTTGCCGCTCGCCGCGCTAGATACCGCCTGCGACGACCTTGAGGCATGGCTGCGCGCGCCAATCGGTCAGCCGCAGAAGCTGCCCAGAGGCATCAATCTGACGTTTTGGTTTCAGCCCGCAGTGATCGAGCGCCTAGCGCACATCCGCGCTTGGCTCGATCAGCTGAGCGATGATGGACTACGCGCCTTTTTCGCTGTAGCATTCAGCGAGACTGTGCGCGAATGCTCAAACGCGCGCACAGATGAGTTCAAGCTCTATCGGCTGCCTCAGAAGCGCCTTGCGCAGCACACGCCTGATGTATTCGGCACGCTGCGCGCCAAGCTCCGACGCAATCGGGCAGGGCTGTGTGAATTTTTGGCAGCCTATGCGAGCGCGCCGCGCCAGAGCCGCGCCTACCTGCACGCCTTCGACAGCGTGAAAGGTATCCCCGCCTCGTCGATCGCGCCTGAGTCCGTCCAGATCGTCATCACCTCGCCGCCTTACGGCGATTCGCACACCACGGTCGCTTACGGGCAGTTCTCGCGGCTCTCAGCCGAGTGGCTTGACCTGCCCGACGCGGCGCGCACGGATCGCGCGTTGATGGGCGGCGTGCCGCTCAAAGATTTGCCAAGCTTTAATGTGCCAGCGCTTGATTCGGCGTTACAAACGATATACGCGCAGTGCCCGAAGCGCGCATTGCAAGTCGCGGCGTTTTACGCCGATCTGCGCGCCTCGATTGCGAACGTAGCGCAAGTCGTTGCGCGCGGCGGCATCGCTTGTTACGTGATTGGCAACCGCAAGGTATGCGGCGTGTTATTGCCGACCGATCGCGCTGTCCAGCACTTCTTTGAGACGGTCAATTTTGAGCATGTGGTCACGTATCAGCGCGCCATTCCGAACAAGCGAATGCCACAGCGCAACAGCCCCTCTAATCGCGTAGGCGTCACAGATGAGACCATGACGCGCGAGGCCATTCTAGTGATGAGAAAACGCTGAGATGTCCGCACGGCCGTTCATCATATGCGAGAACTTGGTCAAAATCTACAAAGTGGCGGACTTGGAAGTGGTGGCGCTGCAAGGCGTTGACCTGACCGTTCAGCGCGGCGAGATGTTGGCGCTGGTCGGGCCGAGCGGATCGGGCAAGTCCACGCTGATGAACATTCTCGGCGGCTTGGACACGCCGACTGCCGGCCGCGTGAGCGTAGGCGATTACAACCTGCTGGAGATGACGCGCCGCGAGCGAGTGCTGTATCGCCGCCGCGAGGTAGGTTTTGTGTGGCAGCAGACGGCGCGCAATTTGCTGCCGTACCTGAGCGCGCAAGAGAACGTCGAGCTGCCGATGGCGCTGAACGGCATGCCCGCGCAGCAGCGAAGACAGCGCGCACAGATGCTGTTGGAGCAAGTCGGCTTGAGCGGACGCTTGCGGCATCGTCCTGATCGGCTAAGCGGCGGCGAGCAGCAGCGCGTGGCGATCGCAGTCGCCATGGCAAATCAGCCGCGCCTGCTCTTGGCAGACGAGCCGACAGGCGAAGTGGATAGCGAGGCGGCTGAGCAAATTTTCAGCGCGTTGCGCGCCTTCAATCGCGAGGCAGGCGTCACCATCATCATTGTGACACACGACGTGAGCATCGCTTCGCGCGTGGATCGCGTGATCGGCATGCGCGACGGGCGCACCAGCACTGAGATCGTGCGCCGCCGCGATAGCGCGGGACAGATCGCGAGCGTGGACGAGTACGCAATTGTAGATCGCATAGGCAGATTGCAACTGCCGCAGGCATACCTTGAGCAGCTCGGCATCGCTGAGCGGGCGCGCTTGAAGCTGCGCGAAGATCACATCGCCGTCTATCCTGATGCACAGAACAGCTGAGCATGACGACAGATGGCAGCGCGCCAGAGGCGATCATCCGCACCGAGAACTTGACGCGCGTCTATCGCTTGCGAGGCGGGGAAATCCGCGCCGTGAACGGCGTCTCGCTCGCCATCTATCCGCGCCAGATGACAGCGATCGTCGGGCGCTCGGGCAGCGGCAAGACGACGTTGCTCAACTTGATCGCGGGCTTGGATGAGCCAACGGAAGGCGAGGTCTGGATCATGGGTCAGGCGCTGGGCGCAATGGATGAGCGCGCGCGTCTGGCGCTGCGCCGTGAGCGGCTTGGTTTCATTTTTCAGAGCTTCGGCTTGCTGCCGCTATTGACCGCTGCTGAGAACGTCGGCGTGCCATTGCGGATGCGCGGCTTGCCGAGCGGCGAGCGCGAGGCGCGGGTGCGCGAAGCCTTGGAGTGGGTTGGTTTGTCGCGGCGCGCGCGGCATCGCCCTTACGAGCTGAGCGGCGGTGAGCAGCAGCGCGTTGCCATCGCGCGCGCGCTCGCCGCGCAGCCGCAGATCATCCTCGCCGATGAGCCAACCGGGCAGCTGGATAGTCAGACAGGCGGGCACATCCTAGACCTGCTGCGCCGTCTGGTCAACGAGCGCGGCATGACGCTCGTCATCGTCAGTCACGATCCGATGGTGAGGGCAGAGGCGGACGTGGTGCATGAGCTGCGAGATGGCAAGCTGGTCGAGACGCGCTACAAGTCAGCCTGAGCGGCGACTTGTGATAGACTTAGGTGCATGGACGCAGGGCATCTCCTCGCCAATCTGAGCGATCACCACAAGGCGGAGCTGATCGCCGCCAGCGCTGCGCTGCTGCGCTATCCACTGCAGCTGCCCGAGTCGGAGCTCGATACCTTCGCCCTGACGCTGCGCCGCATCGAGCCGCCGCGCGATCGCGACGTGCCGATCTTGCCGCCGCGACCGCTGCGCCGCTTTGCCCCAGAGTCGGTTGAGCAGGCGCGCGCCGCTCTGCAAGCGCCGCCGCCGATCGCGCTGATCGGCCGCCAAGCGGCGCTCGAGCGCGCGGTCGAGGCGTTATGCGCGGCGCGTCCTGTCTGTTTAGACGCACGCAGCATCGGCAAGACGGCTTTCTTGCGCGCGCTCGCCGCGCAGCCGCGCTTGCAGATGCACTTCGCGCATGTGTGGTGGCTGGCGAGTCCGTTGCCGCACCAGACTTTTGTGCGCCTCCTCGCGCTTGCCTTGAACGCGCCTGAGGCGCTCGACGCCGCTCCCGAGCACCAACTGAGCCTGCTAGGCAGTGCTTTGCGGCAAGCCAAAGCGCTCGTCCTGTGCGATTGGACGCTTGAGGGGGCGCATTGGACTGCCCTTTCGCCGAACATCGTTGCTCATAGCGCGCAGCGGCTCGAGATGCCTGAGGCGGAGCACATCGCGCTAGAGCCGCTGCCCGAGCCGATCGCACGCGAGTAC
>JAGHYP010000144.1 GCA_017743585.1 Chloroflexota bacterium | reverse complement strand
TCGCCGCCTCGAGCGGGATGTACATGCGCGCCGCCGCCTGCCGAACCGCCTCAACGGCAATGGCGATTGTGTAACTATCGCCTGTGGTGACAGGAACAGCGCAGCGCTCGGCAATGGTGCGCCCCGCGTCGCCTACCACGCTGGTGAACGCCCCCAGACCGACGATCCGAGCGCCGAGCTTTTCCGCCTTGCGCACAGAAGCCGTGATCTTGTCGTAAACCCGCTGCACGGGCAGCTCGAGCATCCGCCTCGGCGTGAGAGGGCAGGCGATGAACCAGCCTTTGATCTCGCGCCCCGTCGCCATGCTGCGCGCGCCTGTGACCTCCGAAATGTAGACGGGCGGAAAGTAAGCCGAGAGGAAATCCACTTGCTTCTCAGTGAGCAGCTTGCCCAAAAGCGGGAACTTGCGGCTGACATCGCGCTTGGGATGAATGGGGTGGATGATAAAACCGAAGGTATCTGTGATATCAGACATGGCTCATTCCCATTCTTCGAGGAAACTAGTCTCCGTCTGGCGGCCGACGGCGCGCGGGAACTTCTGGCGATGCAGCGCGGCGATCTCACCGCGCAAGCCGTGATGATCGCTCTCCTCAAAGCTGATGTTCTTGCGCAAGATGCGTCGGTCGGGCTTTGCAAATAGCACGGTGTCGGACTCGATCATGCGCGCTGGGTAGACCACCATGCCCGAGCCGATGCGGCAATTGTTGCCCACGCAGCTGCCCAGCACCTTCTGACCGACCTTTTCGCGCTTGCCATCAATAGCCTCCACCTCAAGCGCCTTGGGCAGCAGATTGAAATCGGTGAACGTGCTGCCCGCGCCGATGAAGCTGCCGCGCCCGATCACGCACATCTGCAGGCAGGTGTTCTGCGCCACGATGCAATGCTCCATCAGCACGGTCAGGTAGAGCGCGGCGCGGAACGGCAAGAAACAGTTATCGCCGACCACGCTTAGCATCAGCTGCACGCCCTGATCGATGTTCACGCGGTCGCCAATGTAGCAGTTCTGGATGACCACGCCCGGCCCGATCGTGCAATCGCTGCCGATCCAAGTAGGGCCGTGGATGATGGCGGACGGACTGATGCGCGTATTCTTGCCGACATGCACCAGCGCTGAACACTCCAGCACGTGCTTCTGCTCGATCAGCGCGCGCAGCAAGACTTTGAGCAAGGTGAAGTTGCTGTACTCCGGATTGCGCGCTTTGCCTTTCATCGGGATGATTCGGTTCTCGAAGCGCTTGCCGAGCGAGAAGATGCCGAGCGGCACATTGGCGAAGAAAATGTGTACCCAGTTCTCGATGCTGATGATGCTGCGCTGCGTCACGTAATGCACGAGGTCGCCGCGGTCGGACATGTAGTCAGGCACTGAGTAAAAGCCGACTTCATCCCAGTTCGTCTCGATGTAGAGCGGCGCTGCGGTCAGGTTCGGGTTGTAGCCGCGCGGGTAGTACCACAAATCGAACTCGTAGTGATCGATCTCTTCGCGCCCACGCGCATCCTTGACCACCCTGCCATCCGCGCCGCGCCGATAGACGTGATGCACGCAGCGCGACAAAGGCACGGCGTAGGTCACGAGTGCCTTGTCATCAGGCTTGAAGGCGGCGCGGCACGGCACGCCTAGCTTGCGCGCTTGTGTAATGAAAGCTGAGATGTACTCAGGATCGAAGTACAGGTTGTCGCGATAGATGAGCGTCTCTTCAGCAGTAGGCGGGACGTCGCTAAGCGCGCTGACGACGATCTCAGGTTCGCAGTAGGGTGCTAGTGCGTCGCGCTGCGCAAGCCAGAGCGGCTTGTTCAGCACGTTCAGCTCGCGCGCCGGTTGATTAAACGGCGGAATTTGGCGCGTATCTTGAATAACGTAATTTTTGAGCTTTCGCATAGCCTCATCTGCCTTCGCCTGTTTTGATTAAGACTTTATGACGGCGCGGCGCGTCTGTCAAGCAGGGCGTCTCGCCCGGCGCGCTGACGGCGCAGGCATGCCGCAATTGAGTAGGTGAGTTTCTGACGACCTGAATTCGAGCGAGAGGGTGGGATCGCCTGATCGCAGGGCGCTTGCTCTCTCGGTTGAGCGCAAGGCAGCACGGCATGTTACAATGGCTCGGCTTGACTCGCTTCCATGCACGGAGTGCTTATGGCACAGCTGCTTCGATTGATCGCGCTCTCGTTGTTCATCGCGCTGGCGGGCTGTGCAGGGCGCACCAGCGCGCCGACTATCACAAGCGCGCCAACTATCAATCCGCAGATGCTCGGCGCAGCATGCCCGCGCCCTGCTCTTGAAAACTGGCTGCAGCGCAGCAGCAACTTGACTCAGGAACTCTCGGAATTGATCAACAACAACATCGCCATTCAGCCCGAGCGCGCCTCAGACGTGATAGACCGACTCGGCAGCATTCAGGCGGCGCTTGAGGTGGCGCGCCCGCCGCGATGCGCGGCGCCGCACGCTGACGCCTTGAATCAAGCGCTCAGCCTTGCCGATGCCTACTTCAGCGCTTACTGGCGAGGGGTAGCGACTGATCCTATCGGCAGCCTGACGCGCATCAATAGCGCGCTGGACCAGGCGCGCGCGCTGGAGCACGAGCTGATGCGTCTTTACAACACGCTGCCCTAGGCGCGACGCCGCTCATACCGCGCCAAGCGATGTCTGCCGGCCGGCATCCGTGCCGAGCGCAGCGCTGCTCAGCGTGAAATTCGGCTCAAAAAGGCGCTCGACATGCTCAGGCGCGAAGCCAAAGTGCATTTGCGCCCGCCGCTGATGCTATACAGCGCATGCGCAGCCGATGCCTGATCATGATGCGAGTTGCGGCGCGGGTAGCGCCCGAAAACCGAGGCAACTCAAGGCGACTCATGGCGCTGGTTTGCAGCGCAGCGTGGCTGATTCTTGGCTGATTCTTCGGCGAGCGCGCTATAATCTGTCAGCCATATCTTGACAGATCCTACTGCATTTTGCCAGCAGCGCGAGCGCCCGAAACGCCCGCATTCATCGCTGGTAAGAAGCGTCTTCAGCGCTCGAGCGGGGATTTGACGGGCAGAGATTTGAGCAGTTTCTGAGGTCGTTCGGTCACTAAATCAAAGTCAAGCCGGGCTCGATCAACCCGCTAGAGACACGACATAGGCCGTTCAGCGAGCAAGTCGTGCGTGACTGCGGCGCGCTCGTGTTCATTCAGCCTCAATTATTGAGTGGATGCGCCGTGTCGCGCCTTCAACGCACAGCGCGCGCCCTGCAGCGCACTTCAACAGGCACTTTGCAACCGGCTGTTTTTTAGCTACACTGAGCGTTAGGTCAGCTGCGCAACCACAAACCTGAACACAAACCTGAACGATAGGTCGCCAGACCTTGCGGCACTGCTGCGCTATCGGCGCGTATTTTGCTGAGCAGGACAGAAAGTATGGACGCTTTGATCGGGCAACGTCTGGGTCAGTACGAGATCATTGCCAAGTTAGGCGTAGGCGGCATGGCGACCGTCTATCGCGCGCGCCAAGCGAGCATGGATCGCGATGTGGCAGTCAAAGTCATCCGCGCTGACCTGATGGAAGACGAGAATCTCGTAGCGCGCTTCCGCAATGAGGCGCGTCTAATCGCCAGCTTGCAGCACCTGCACATCTTGAAGGTCTTCGATTACGGCAATCAGGATAACATCCTGTATCTTGTCATGGAACTGCTCGAAGGCGGCAGCTTGGGCCGTCTGTTGCGGCAGAGCGGCAGCTTGCCGCTGAAGCTCGCCGTGCGGATGCTCGATCAGATCAGCGCAGCGCTGGATTACGCGCATGGGCGAGGCATCATTCATCGCGACCTGAAGCCAGATAACGTCTTGCTCGATCAGCAACAGAACGCTTTCTTGACCGATTTCGGCATCGCCAAAATGCTGGGCGATACCTTGAATCGGACGCGCACGGGCATGGTCATGGGAACGCCCGCTTATATGGCGCCTGAGCTGTGGCACGGTCAGGCAGCGGACGCGCGCACAGATGTCTACGCGCTCGGCGTGATGCTCTACGAGATGCTAACAGGCGTCTCGCCCTTCCGCGCCGAGACGCCATATCAGATCATGCATCGGCACATCTACGAACCGCCGCCGTCGTTGCGCAGCCAAGGCGTCGCGTTGCCCGCTGCTGTGGATCACGTGATCGGCAGAGCGCTTGCCAAAAATCCGAATGAGCGCTTTTTCTCGGCAGGTGAGTTGGCAGCGGCTTTCCGCGAGGCGCTTGAAGGCTACGCTCTCTCGCAGACGCCGCAACGCACAGCCGATTCAACGCCCGTTGACACCTACGTCGCTCCGACTGCGCCACCAAGCTTGCCTGAATTCAGCACCCCGTCCAGCAGCCAGCTGACCAAGCCGCGCCCCGCAGAACGCAAGCGCGGCAACAATGCGCTGGTCTTGATGATCGGGCTGCTGGTCGTCGTCATTGTCGGCGTCGGCATTTTCGCGGCTTTCAACGCCAATCAAGCTGCGCTCGTCGAGAGGCAGGGCGCGCTCGACCTGACTGTCACGGCACAAGCTATCGCGCGCCAGGCGACCGCCGCGCTCAACTTGCAATTCGTCATCGTACCGAGCGCTACCGATACGCCGAGCGCGACGCCATTTCCGACGCTGACACACGTGCTAGGCGCGACCAGCACACTCGGCATACCAAGTGTCACTGAGACGCTGAGCATCACGCCATCGCTGACGCTGACCGCATCGCCGACGCACACGCTGACCTCGACTCACACGCCAAGCGCGACGCCATCGCCGACGCCCACGCCGACGTTCACCCCCTCGCCGACCGATACACCGAGCGCGACACCATCGCCGACGCATACTCACACGCCGACGACCGACCCTGCCACGCTTGTCGCTGCCACGCTCGCACCCATTCAGACGCAGACCGCCTTTGCGCGGCAATTGCAGCAGACTGTGGACGCCGTGCTCGCCGCTGAGCGCGCTACCGCCGATGCACAGGCGACGCAGCTCGCCCAGCAGCGCACGCTCACTGCTTCAGCGCTATTCGCTCAGCAGACGCTCAGCGCGCTAAACACGCTGCAAGCCATCCAGAGCGCGACGCGCACGCCGACTCACACTGCCACGCACACATCGGCTGCTTTTGCCTCGCCTACGGCGGCTGTCGTCATCATCACGCCTATCTCGCCTATCTTCCTCACGTCCATTCCTTTCATGCCGTTTGTGCCTTCCCTCGACACCCCAATGCCGCTCTTCATATTGCCGACGCCGCCCCCTATCGTTTTCCCAGCGACCGCGACTCCGATCACCTGCCCTGGCTTCTTGCCGTCGCGCCTTGTGATCGGCGAATACGGTCGCCTCACACCCGGCGACCCAAACCGCTTGCGCGAGACGCCGAACGGGCGCATCCTCGCGCTCATTCGCGCCGGGGAGACCTTCAAAATTCTGGACGGCCCGATCTGCGACGTGGCGAAAGACGGCTCAGGCTTGGCGTGGTGGAAAGTTGAGTACGTCAGCCCGCGCAATGGCAGGACGTACATTGGCTGGACAGCGGAAGGAAGCGGCAGCACGTATTGGATCGATCCAGTCAGCCATCCTTAGCGCTCAGCTGTACAAATCCATGTGCGGCGGACGGTATAGATCGGCGGCGCTGCCATCGGCATGCGCGCCATCAGGCGGGCGGTAGCCGCGAATCAGCACGACGGGCAAACCTTCCGCCGCCTGCCCGCTGACCAGCTCAGCGGCTGCTGCCAGCTCGTCCGCCACGCCGATCTCGGTGTGCTGCAAGCGCCGCCCGAACATATCGGCGCGTCCGCGCAAATCGAGCAGCGCCGCAATACCCGCCACGCCAATTGCCACGCCAACATTGCCTAAACGATGCGCCCTGCCATGCGTATCGCTCACGATCACGGCAGGTGTCACGCCGCACAATGCGCCTAGGCGCTCTCGCAGCGCGCGCGCCGAGCGATCGGGGTTCTCAGGCAGCAAAAGCGCCCACTCATCATCGCCGCACACGTTCGATTGATCTACGCCGCTATTGGCTGAGATAAAACCGAGCCGATGCCGTGTGATGATCACCTGCGCGCCGACGCGCGAGATGCTCTGCGCTTCGCGCAGCACCAGCTCCACAAGGCGCGCATCCTTGCCTGTCTGCGCGGCGAGCGCCCGCGCCTGCGCCGATGGCTGCACCGTGCGCAGGTCCACCAAGCGACCTTCCGCTTTGGAGACGATCTTCGAAGCGACGACCAAGATATCGCCCGCTTGCAAACGCAGATCGTTTTTGCGCAGCGCGTCGGCGATCAGCGCCGCCAGATCATCGCCCTGCTGGATGCTCGGCAAGCCGCGCAGCGCGAACAGCTGTAGGTCGGGCTCAGGCATGGTCGCTGAGCGGTAGGCCTGTGATGCGGATACCTGCGCCTTTCACTTTATAGCGTCCGTTGATGTAGAGCAGCACGGGCGTCAGCGCTTCCACAGCGACCGCGTTCATCAGCGCGCCGGCGTCTATGCCGCGCATGCCGATCGCCTCGATCAAAGCGATGACCTGGGCTTTGGCGTCAGCGTCGTCGCCGCAGACCAACACATCGCAATCTATGTTGTGATCCAGCTTCTTCAGATGCACTGCGCTCACGTTTTGGAAGGCAGCTACCACTTTCACTGAGTCGCCGAGCAGGGCTTGCGCTTCCACGCACGCCGATTTGCCTTCAGGCACGTAAACCGTCCGATAGTCAGCGGCGTTGATCGGCACGGTCACGTCAATCAAGAGCTTGCCTTGCGCTGCGGCTTTGATCGCGGCGATGGTCTCAGCGTGAGCAGTGTACGGCACGCTCAGCACGATGATCTGCGCAGCGGCGGCTGCCTCAGCGTTCACCATCCCGCGCACGCTCTGAATGCCGAGCTGTGCGTTGAGCTCGGCGGCCTTTTGCGCGGCGCGCTCGGCATCGCGCGAGCCGATGATGACAGGATAGCCTTTATGCGCCCAGCGCAGGGCGAGCCCGGCGCCCTCTTTGCCCGTGCCGCCAATGATGGCAAGGCTCGGCAATGCTGTTTCCATGATCGCTCCAGTCCTCGTCAATCCGCTCATGAAGCGCCGCCCGTTATAGCGCGCAGACGGCTTATCGGCAAGCGTGCGCTCAACGTAGCGCCTCGGGCAGTCCTTGCGCGCTCTCCACGACTGCGACGACCTGCGCCGTTGAGCGGACTGAGGCGCCGAGCAGCTC
>JAGHYP010000143.1 GCA_017743585.1 Chloroflexota bacterium | reverse complement strand
GCGGTATCCAAGCACACAACACGCCCGCCGCGCTTCAACACGCGCCACTGCTCGGCGAAGGCGCGTTGGATATCGATCACGTTGCGCACCAAGAAGCCGTGCGTGACGGCGTCGAAGGTCTCAGCGGGGAACGGCAAATTCAGCGCGTCTGCTGCGACCCAGCGCACGCGCGTGCCGCTCGGACGCCGCCTGCCCACCTGCATGATCTCTGGCACAAAATCAGCGCCAATGGCAATCAGGCGCGGCACTTGCGCCAGCGCCTCAAACGCAATATCGCCTGTGCCTGTGGCGATATCCAGCAATTTGCCGCCTTCGGGCAACTGAGCCTGCCGGACAGTGAAGCGCCGCCAGCGCCGATCCATGCCGAAGGTCATGACTCGGTTCATCAGGTCATAGCGCGGCGCAATGCGCCTGAAGATATCCTTGACAGCAGCCGCGCGCGCGGCGCCGCTGAGCTGCTCAGCTCGCGGTGTTTTGATCCCGGTCATCCGCCGTTGCTCATCCCTGTAAGATGGTCATCAATCGCGAGCGGTATTGCACTGCCTCTGCCACGTGAACCAATTCGATGACCTCAGCGCCTTCTAAGTCTGCGATCGTGCGGCTTAGTTTCAGCACGCGATGATAGGCGCGCGCGCTCAGGTTCAGCCGCCGTATCGCGTTTTGCAGCAAGACCGCTGCGTCATCCGTGAGCCGGCAGAACTGGTCAATCTCGCTGGGCGTCAGGTCGCTGTTAGCGCGGATGTGCGGGAACGCGCTGTAGCGCTCCAGCTGACGTTGCCGTGCAGCTATCACGCGCTCTCGAATGCGAGCTGAAGATTCAGCATAGCTTGTGCCTGTCAGTTTATCGTGATCCACGCGCCGCACGTCTAGATGAATGTCGAAGCGATCAAGGATCGGGCCGCTCAGGCGCTGCTGATAGCGCCTCACGTCTGCCTCGCTGCATGTACATGGCTGCAATGTGTCGCCATAGTGGCCACACGGGCATGGGTTCATGCTGCCGACTAGCATCACATTCGCTGGGAAAGTCAGCGAGCCGCTGGCGCGGCTGATGGTGACCACTTTATCCTCAAGCGGCTGGCGCAAGGCCTCTAGCTTATGCCCAAACTCGACCAGCTCGTCGAGGTACAACACACCGCGGTGCGCCAGTGTCAGCTCGCCGGGGCGCGGCGTGCTGCCGCCGCCGACCAACCCTGCCTGACTGATGGTGTAATGCGGCGCGCGAAACGGACGCCGCTGCGCCATGCGCCGATCTGGCGGCAGCAGATCGGCGACGCTGTAAATGCGCGTGATCTCCAGCGCTTCTTCAGGCGTGAGCGGCGGCAGAATGCTGGGCAGAGCGCGTGCGATCAAAGTCTTGCCCGCGCCGGGCGGCCCGACGAGCAAGATGTTATGATTGCCTGCTGCAGCTACTTCCATCGCGCGCTTGACCGTCTCCTGCCCCTTGATGTGCGCGAAGTCCACAGGGTACGTGGCCACTGGTGGCTCTTGGCGCAGTTGGCTGCGGTCGAAGGGCGGGATTGGTTTCATCCCAAAGAGATGCTCAACCAAGTCGCCGAGCGACGGCACAGGGAAAACATCAATGCCCTCGATCAGCGCGGCTTCAGGCGCATCCTCAACAGGCACGTAGATTTTGCGCAGGCCCTCTTGCCGCGCCAACAGCGCCAAGTTGATCGCGCCGCAGATGTGCCGCAGCTTCCCATCTAGCGCCAGCTCACCGATGAACATCGAATCGGCAATTTGGTCAGGGCGCAATTGCTCGGTCGCCACCAGCACGCCGATGGCAATCGGCAAATCGAACGACGGGCCTTCCTTGCGGATGTCAGCGGGCGCAAGATTGACCGTGAAGCGCCTCATCGGAAACTCACAGCCGATGTTTCTGATAGCGGCGCGCACGCGCTCACGGCTCTCTTGCACGGCAGTGCCAGGCAGCCCGACAATCGTGAAGCTCGCCATGCCGCGCGGATTGTAATCCACCTCAACCGTGATCTTGACGCCTTCTATGCCGAAGACTGCGCCTGATAAAACGTGCGCCAGCATGCTGCGCTCCTCACGCCGCTTGATTCTAACCCATTTTCGATGTCAGAAAAGGCAAGCGCCGCACAGTCTGCTGCCAATAAAGTAGCGCTGCGCGTGACCTCACAGCTGGCAGCGTAGCGCAGGCATTGCGCAGGCGTTGCTTGAGCGTCGCCCTGTCAAGGTTTATACTGATGGAGCGGCCATGCGGTAGTGTTGCGGAAGGATAACCTGACGATGCGAAAGCTCCTCGCCTTTGTGTTGACTCTCAGCGTGCTGCTCGGGGCGCTCGCCAGCGCGCCAAACGCCCGCAGCGATGACGATCAGCCGCCGCCTGCAGTGATCGACACCATACCGCTGCGCGGCCAAGAATTGCCGCTAGACGGCACAATCACAGTGTTCTTCAACCAAGCAATGGATCGCGCCAGCGTAGAGCGCGCCATTCGCACGCAGCCCGCCTTGAACGGTAGCTTCGATTGGCTTGACGAAGCCACAGTGCGCTTCAAGCCGATCAATCTACAGCGCGCTACCACGTACACGCTCACCATCGGCACAGAGGCGCGCAGCCTGAGCAACGTGCCAATGCGCGACACATTCACCTTGCGCATTCAGACGGTCGGCTTCCTCGAAGTTGTCGAGATTCTGCCCAAGAGCGGCAGCAGTGATGTCGAAGCAGACGCCACGATCAGCATCATCTTCAACCGTCCTGTTGTGCCGCTGCTGAGCGTTGACGAGATGAAGGCGTTGCCCCCGCCCTTCAGAGCTGAGCCCGCCATCGAGGGCAGCGGCGAGTGGATCAGCACTTCCATCTATCAATTCAAGGCTCAGAACTTGCGCGGCGGCACGCAATACACCATCACAGTGCCTGCAGGCTTGCAAGACGTGACGGGTGCAGTGCTGCCAGAAGATGTCAAGGCGACTTTCCGCACCACTGCGCCGCGCCTGATTGAGGCGACACCTGAGCGACGCGATAGCAGCGTACTATTGGATAGCCCGATCGTGCTCGTCTTCAACCAACCAATGGATCGGGCGAGCGTCGAGGCAAACTTCGAACTGATCGGCCCGAGTGGCAAAGTCGCCGTCGAGCTGACGAAGGTCAGCGAAGATAAGCGCAGGTTTGAGTTCAAGCCGAAGGCGCTGCTCGAATATGGCTCGCAGTACAGTGTGGTCATCGCGCGCGAGAGGTTCATCAGCGAGGCAGGCGCTCCGCTCGCCGAGAGCGCGCAAATCACGTTCTTCACCGTCGAGAAGCCGCGCATCGTCGAGACATATCCGCGTCACAACGAGTCTGAGGCGCGCACCTCAGGCTTCTACATCGCCTTCAGCGCGCCGATGAACCTGAAGGCTTTCGAAGATCGCATCGCAGTGACACCTGAGCCGGTTTTGCTCTTCGAGAGCTACAGCAACGGCCGTGATTTCCGATACGGCTTCAGCCATGAGCCTGCCACAAACTACGTGCTGCGGCTCAACATCGAGGGCTTGACCGATATCTACGGCACGCCGCTGCAGGTCGAGCACGGCGCCGACCTCTACGAGGTCTCTGACGACGGCAAGACGCTGATCTTCCGTTGGTCAACGCCTGATTACGACCCCGAGCTGAACTTGCGCACTGCCTACACCAATCTCGGCTTGTACAGCGCCTACAATGCCCAAACGCGCGCTTTCTCCACGCATCGCAACCTCGAGAGCATCAATTTCTCGCTCTATCGCGTCTCGAGCAGCTCTGTCCTCTCGCTCCTGCGCCACGATTACGAAGGAGACGCAGCGCTGGATATGGAACGCATTCGCACATGGGCAGTTGGCGTGGAGAATCCGAAGAACGTGCTGCGCTACGACTTGGTGACGATCAGCGAAGGCGCCAGCACTGCCTTCAGCGCGCCTGAGTGCCCGAATGCGCCGCCCAGCCGCCTGATCCCAGGCGAGCGCGCCATTGTGCTGCCCGACGATCCAACCCCGCTCAGGCTGCGCTCTGCCCCAAGCCTCTCGGCGAGGGTCATCCGCGAGCTGCCGATCAACACAGAGCTGGAGATCACAGGCGGTCCGCGCTGCGCAGATGGTTTCTTGTGGTATCGCGTCTCCGTTGTCGGAAGCGATCTATCGGGCTGGGTGGCCGAAGGCAGCCGAACTCAGTACTTTATCGGCGTAGCGGGCAGCAGCAGCCGCGTGACCAACCTACCGCGCAAACTTCTGAAGCCCTACGACCCAGACGCGAAGTCGCTCAGACCGGGGCTGTACCGCCTGCATGTGCATTCGCCCGATGCGAGCTACTTCATTGAGAACATGTTGGTCGCTACCGTCAACATCACGCTCAAGCTCTCGGAGCGGAAGCTGCTGGCGTGGGTGACTGACCTGCAGAGCGGCGCACCCTTGCCAGATCTGCCCGTCCAATTCTCGCTGAGCGAAAAGCGATTCGCGCCCATCGGCGTTGTGCGCACTGACTCAGATGGCGTCGCCATCTTCGAGCTGCCCGAACGTCTCGATTCGCTCTACACAGAGGCTCACGCGCTGATCGAGACGCCTGAACATTTCGGCTTCGCCACCGCGAGCTGGGACGAGGGAATCGCGCCGTGGTATTTCAACCAGCCTGCTGATTACTACCCAAGCTCGCTGACTGTCTACCTGTACACTGATCGCTCGATCTACCGCCCCGGGCAGCCGATCCATTTCCGCGGCGTGGTGCGCGCCAAAGAGGACATGCAGTACACGCTCAGCGACTTGGAGACCGTCTCGGTTGAGATCAGAGATAGCCGCGGGCGGCAGCTGTATCTGAAAAACTTGCCGCTGACGCGCTTCGGCTCGTTCTCAGATACGTTCACGCTCGATGAGAACGCGCCGCTCGGCTACTATGAGATCATCGCGCGGCCTGGATTCACTGGCGCCGATCCTAGCACATGGAGCGGACCGACGTTCCTTCGCGGCGTGGACGTCGCGCAGTACCGCGTGCCTGAGCTTCAGGTCAAGCTGACGGCTGAGAAGCCTGAGGTGGTGCAAGGCGAGACGATCAAAGTGACCGTTGAGAGCACCTACTTCTTCGGCGGCGGCGTCAGTAACGCTGCGGTTGAGTGGTCGCTCTTCACGCAAGATCACTCTTTCAATTACAAGGGCAGCGAGCGCTATGACTTCGTCGAGTTCAATGAAGACGAAGGGGCGCGCAGCTTCTACGACGCGAGCTATGGCGAGGTAGTTGTAGAGGGCAAGGGGCGCACGGATGCCTTCGGGCGGTTCGTGATCGAAGTGCCGGCCGATCTCGCCAAGGCGGCGCGCAGCAAGGAATTCGTGATCGAGGCGCGCGTCACTGACGAGAGCGATCAGCTGATCGCCGGACGGACAACAGTGGTCGTCCATCAAGGCGAGTTTTACATCGGCGCCATCGCTGAGAGTTACGTCGGCACGGCAGGCCAGCCGCAAAACATCAAGCTGGTGAGCGTCAACTGGGATAGCACGCCTAAGGCCGGAGTCGGCTTGAGCGTGCGCGTGGTGGAGCGCCGTTGGCGCAGCGTGCAGAGCCTCGATCCCGCCACTGGGCGCGCAGTCTGGAACTACGACGTGGAAGAGCTGCCTGTGACAGACGGAGTGGTGACCACAAACAGCGAGGGCAAGGCGACTTTCACCTTCACGCCCGATCGCGGCGGCGTCTACAAAGTCTACGTGACCAGCCGCGATGGTCGCGGCAATCAAATCAACACGGCAACGTTCCTGTGGGTCGCAGGGCGCGACTACGTGCCGTGGCGCCAGCAGAATAGCAACCGCATTGACCTGAAGATCAACAAGACTGACTTCCGAGTCGGCGAGACCGCCTCGGTCTTGATCGCCAGCCCGTTCCAAGGCGCGGCGAAGGCGCTGATCTCAGTTGAGCGCGGCAAGATTCTGCGCTACGAGGTGATCGATCTGCCGACCAATAGCCACGTCTACAAGCTGCCAATCGCCGCTGACATGGCGCCGAACTTTTTCGTCTCAGTTGTGATCGTCAAAGGCGTGGATGAGAACAACCCCGTGGCGGCCTTCCGCATGGGCTTGCTGCAGGTCGGCGTGGAGACAGAGCGTTACGCGCTCAACATCACGGTCACGCCAGATCGTGAGCAAGCTCGCCCGCGCGAGACGGTCAATTACACCATCAAAGTGACCGACCATCTTGGCGAGCCTGTTCAGGCGGAGCTTGGCGTCAGCCTGACCGACCTCGCTGTGCTTTCGCTGCTGCCTGACACATCGACTCCGATCCTATCGCACTTCTACAGCCGAGCAGGTTTGGGCATTCGCACTGCGCTCAGCCTGACTGTGAGCGTTGATCAGCAGACGCAGGAGATTTTGAACACGGTCAAGGGCGGTGGTGGCGGCGGCCCAGAGGGCGGCATCTTAGAGGTGCGGCAGCGCTTGATTGATACGCCGCTCTGGCAGCCGAGCGTGGTCACTGACCAGCGCGGCGAGGCAGTGGTCAGCGTTGAGCTGCCCGATCAGCTGACTACATGGCGCTTGGACGTGCGCGCGGTCACGCTGCCGATTGGCGAGCTGCGCACGACGCTCGTCGGCCAGCAGACCTTCGATTTGGTCAGCACCAAGCCGTTGCTGGTGCGCCCGATCACGCCGCGCTTCTATGTGGTGGGCGATAGATCAACGCTTGTGGCAGTCGTGAACAACAATAGCGGCGCCGAGCAGCAGGTGACGACGCGCATTGAGTTGAGGGGCGCGCGGCTGCTCGATAGCGCGCCGAGCCTGACGCGCACCATTCCTGATGGCGGGCGCGCACGCTTCGAGTGGCAAATCGAAGTTGAGGATGTGGATCAACTTGAGGTGACGTTCTTCGCTCAAAATGCGGACGGCACGTTGCGCGATGCCGCCAAGAGCGCCGTTGGCAAAGGGGAGGGCAAATATCTGCCTGTGCTGCGCTACGAAGCGCCTGAGACGGTCGCCACGGGCGGCGTGCTATCGAAGGGGGAGCGCCGCACGGAAGGCATCGCCTTGCCACGTCGCTTCACAACGCGCGAAGGCTCGCTCACGTTGCGCTTCGATCGCTCTTTGGCCGCTGCTGTAGTGGACGCGCTCGAAGTGCTTGAGAATTTCCCACATCAATGCACAGAGCAGACCATCAGCCGCTTCTTGCCTAACGTGGCGACCTACGCCGCCTTTGTTCAGCTCGGCCTGGCCGATCCGACTTTGAGACAGGAGGCCGAGTCGGCAGTCAGCCACGCCGT
>JAGHYP010000142.1 GCA_017743585.1 Chloroflexota bacterium | reverse complement strand
GAGCTACAGCGCGCCATTCTCGACTGACTTGCGCGGCAAGGTGGCGCTGGTCACAGGCGGCGCCGGCGGCGTCGGTCGCGCCATCAGCCTCGCTTTGGCTGCCAGCGGCGCAGCAGTCGCTATCGGTGACCTGAACCCGGATCGCTCCGACGCTTTGGTGGAAGAAATCGAGGCACGAGGCGGCACGGCGTTTGCGTTCCAAGGCGATGTCTCGAATAGATATCAGGCGGCGGCGATGATCGAAGCCGTGCGCGACCGCTTCTCACACCTGCACATCTTGGTGAACGCAGCGGGCACATTCCGCGCCGCGCCGCTTGTCAAAATTGACGAGTACGACTGGCGGCGCATCATCGAGATCAATCTGACGGGCACGTTCTTCATGACGCAGCTCGCCAGTCGCGTCATGTTGGATGAAGGCGGCGGCGTGATCGTCAATCTCGCAAGCGCCTACGGACATCCGCTGCCGCTCGCCAATCACGCGCCATACGTCGCCAGCAAGGCGGGCATCATCGGCCTGACTCGCGAAGCGGCGCGCGAATTAGCGCCGCACGGCATCCGCGTGAACGCTGTGTGCCCCGCTGAGATTGCGTTGCCGGATATGCCGCTGCCCGCCGTGCCGCAGAATCCGCAGGGCAGATTCGGCACGCCTGAAGAGGTGGCAGCGGTCGTCTTGTTTCTATGCTCAGACGCAGCGCGCTTTGTGACAGGGCAGGCTCTGCACGTGGATGGCGGGCTGGTCATGCCCTAGCGCGCTGCGCAGGCTCATCACGCTTGTTGCTCGTAACGCTCCACAATTTTCCGAGCAGCTTCATACTCAGGGCTGCCTTCGGGCGCGCTATCCAGCACTTTGTTTGCCTCAAGATACTGTTCCAGCGTCACGGTCTCGCCTGCATTGCGTTGTCTGGCGTAGCGTTCAGCGTTCAGCCACAGCTTCTGTTCCTCGGTTAGGTCAGCGGCGGCGATCTCTTCGTCGGTCAGCGAGCCTGTCTGAGCAAGTTTTGCTTTGAGTGCCTCGAAAGCGTCTGACATGGGCAGTTCATCTCCTTGGTAAAAGACCTGAGCTATATCTAACCGAATTTTAGCGCACTTGGCAAGAGGCGCGGACTAACGAGAGGCTCAAAGTGCGCTCTTGTAGTGAACGCTTGGCAAGCTTCGCAGGCGCTCGGCGGCTTGCTCAGGCGTGATATCGCGCTGCGGCGTGCCGAGCATCTCGTAGCCGACCAAGAACTTGCGCACAGTTGCGGAGCGCAGCAGCGGCGGATAGAAATGCGCGTGAAAGTGCCAATGCGTCCAATCGCCCGCTTGTGTGGGGCGGACGTGGAAACCCGCTGAGTACGGGAACGAGGTTCGGAACAAGTTATCGTAGCGCACGGTCAGCGCGTGGAGCGCCTCTGCCAGCGCGTCGCGCTCGGCATGGCTCAGATCGGTCATGGCGCTCACATGCCGCCGGCTGATCAGCAGAGTCTCGAAGGGCCAAACCGCCCAGAACGGCACCAACACTGCGAAATGCGCGTTGAGGTGGATCAAGCGCTCGCCCAGCTGCAGCTCGACCTCCAGATAGTCCGCCAAGAGCGAGCGACCATGCGTCTGCCAATAGGCGCGCTGCGAAGCATCTTCCAGCAAAATTTGCTGCGGCAGATGTTCGCTCGCCCAAACTTGCCCGTGCGGATGCGGGTTGGACGCGCCCATCATCGCGCCGCGATTCTCGAAGATCAGCACATAGCTGATGTTGGGCAGGGCGGCTAGCTCCTCGTATTGCCTACACCACTCATCCACCACAAGGCGAATGGCTGACGGCTGCATCTCGGCGAGCGTCAGGTCATGGCGCGGCGAGAAGCATATCACGCGCGCCGTACCGCGCTCGGATTCAGCGCGCAGCAGCGGATGTGGCGCATAGATGCCTTCGGGCGTATCTGGCAGCAGCGCAGGGAAATCGTTGGTGAAGACGTACGTGCCGCTGTAATTCGGATTGCGCTCGCCATTGGCGCGTGCGTTGTTTGGGCACAGATAGCAGTTAGGATCGTATTCAGGGCGTGTCTCAGCGGGCGGCGTCTCCACCTGCCCTTGCCAAGGGCGCTTGGTGCGGTGCGGCGAGACCAGCACCCACTCGCCAGTGAGCGGATTATAACGCCGATGCGGATGATCGCTGAGCGAGAATGCCATGCAGATCGTTGCCTTTTGCGCGCGCAAAAGTCTTCGCCGCTAATTGAGACTTTATAGCGGCGTAGCGCACCTGTCAAGCGGGTGTTGTCTCGCTTGGTATGCCGGCAGCGCAGCGGCGGCGTTGCCATCAGGGGCGTCTGTTGGCGCAATTGCGCGCGCACAGCCGCGATTATAGGTTGCCTTCGTGATGCGGCGCTTTGAGAGCAGGTTTTCGGCTAAGATGGAAGCGCTTCGCGCCCTCTGACAGCTGATCTCGGAATTGACGAGCCTGCCGTATCAGGGTGAGACGAGCGGCAGCATCGGCAACACGTCTAGCGCGAGCGAGTCGCGCTGACCTGCTGCGTAGCGAAAGTAGCCTGCGGCGGCAATCATGGCGGCGTTATCTGTACACAGCGGCAAGGGCGGCGCATAGACAGGCAGCTGCGTGCGCGCCGAGAGCTGCTGACGTAAATACTTATTGGCGCTGACGCCGCCCGCTAACCAAATGGCGGTCGCGCCGTACGACTCAGCGGCGCGCAGCGTCGGCGCGATCAGCATTTCGACAACGGCTGCCTGAAAACTGGCAGCTACATCGGCGATGTTGACATCAGGGCGCAGGCGGCCTTCCCGCAAAGACTCTTCGCCGCGCGCGCGCTTGCCATGAGCAGGCTGCGGCTGCACGGCGCGCATGACTGCCGTCTTGATGCCGCTGAAGCTGAACGCATATGGGCGCTCCTCGCCGAGGTCGGCGCGCGCGAAGGCGTAAGCGCTCGGATTGCCCTCGCGCGCGGCGCGCTCGATAGCTGGGCCGCCGGGATAGCCCAGCCCTAGCACGCGCGCGACCTTATCAAACGCCTCGCCAACGGCGTCATCGAGCGTGCTGCCCAGCAGCGCGTAGTCGCGATACGCCCGCACGAGGATCAGCTCGGTGTGCCCGCCGCTGATCAGCAGACACACAGCGGGGAAGCGCAGCAAATCAGCATGTTCGCTCAGCCACAGGCTGTAGAGATGCCCTTCGAGGTGATTGACGCCGATCAGCGGCTTTTCCCAAGCCAGCGCCAAGCCTTTGGCGAAGTTCACGCCAACCAGCAACGAGCCCGCCAAGCCGGGACCCTTTGTGACGGCGATCGCGCTCAGCGCCGCGGGTTCCACAGCAGCAACGGCGAGCGCTTCGCGCGCCACGGCGTGAATGGTCTCCACATGCATCCGCGCCGCGACTTCGGGGAAAACGCCGCCATACTTGCGATGCATTTCCACTTGTGAGGCGACGATGTTAGCGCGCACGTGCAGTTTGCCATCAGCCGTCGCTTCTACGACGGCGGCTGCCGTCTCATCGCAGGAGGTCTCGATGCCGAAGATGAGCGTCATGCTGTGCCTTCGCTCAGCGCTCGACGATGCGCACCGAGATCAGGCGGTCGCCGGGCGGCGCGTTTGGGCTCGGCTTGCGCGGCGTGAGGCGCTTGACTACGTCTATGCCCTCCACCACTTGCCCGAAGATGGTGTAGCCCGCGTTCTGCGCGCTCGGGTTCAGGCTCGGCAGAGGAGCGTAAGTGATGAAAAACTGGCTTCCTGCCGAGTCCGGGTCGTTTGTGCGCGCCATGCCCAGCACGCCAACGCGGTCATAGCTGACCAGCGGGCTGACTTCCAGCGGCAGGCGGTAGCCGGGGCCGCCATCGCCACGCCCTGTTGGATCGCCGCCTTGCGCCACAAAGCCTGGGATCACGCGATGAAACGTTGTGCCATCGTAGAAGCCTTGCCTTGCCAGGAAGATGAACGAATTGACGTGCCGCGGCGCTATCTCGGGGTAGAGTTGAGCGACGATCCGACCCTTCTCAGTGGTCAGGATCGCGCAATACGTTTTGTTAGTATCCAGCTTTTGGTCTTCGGGCGCGGCGTAGCTGCTGGGACGATTGGCTGGCGGCGTGTACTCAGGATCGGGCACGCCGAGGCACGGGCCTTGACCGACTGCCACAGGGCGAAAATTGGCGGTCGAAGGCGCGGTCGGCACAACGGGCGTGTTGTTCGGCAGAGTTTGCACATTGCTGCAGGCGCTCAAGAGCAGCGCACAGGCAGCCAGAAGCGTCAAGCGTCTCATAGAAGCTCCTCATGAAAGGCGACAAGTCGGGCGAGCAAAGTTTCTCGCTCGCGCAGGCGCGCATCGAGCGCATTTTGAGCCTGCGCGCATGCCTCGCCAGGCGCGCGCACGCGATCTGCTTCGCTGCCGGCACTTCGCGGCGGCGAGTCGGCTTCCAAGCGCACTAGATCGGTCTCTAGATCGGCCTCTAGCTCGGGCGCGCCGCTTGAATTTGCGCGGCGAGCGCGCTGATTGGATACCAATCATGGCTGGCGAGCGGGATCGTGCCTCCACACCACGCCGGCACCGCTCGCAGCACCTCCTGCGATAGGGTATCCAGATTTCCTCGGCGCCGAAGGCTTTGCTGAGACCTGTTGCACTTAGAAGAGATGGGCTGCAAGTGTAGCGCGCTGTGCATCAACGTGACAAGCCGCCGCGCAGCAACTGATTGACAACGCGCGTCAGATGGTTAAGCGTATCGGCGCGGCGCTGCAGGACGATTACGCGGTCGGGCAGCTCTTCGCGCTTGAGGGTATTCAGGCGCGCGGCATCGGCGAGGATGATCAAGGGCGTGGTCGCCATCCAGCCGTGCCGATCCGTGTGTTGAAGGCGCAGCCATTCTAGCGCGTCAACACCGCTATCGCTATCGTCGTAGACGATGATCAGCGCTGGGTAGTATTCGTGTGCGTAGTCCAGCGCTTCCTGATAGCTCGACGCATTTATGACCTCGTAGCCTTGCGAGATCAGCCGATCGTGATACGGGTCGAGCGTGAACGGCACGTTGAATAGCTTCAAGATCCGAATGCGGTTGGCATCAGGCTTCTGTTGCCTGAAAGGTAGCGCGCTCATGGTCAGCTCAGCCTTCTGGAAACTCTCTTGCGATGTGAGGTATGGCGCAGGTCACTCAGTGCTTGGCGTCAGCGCCTCTGCCAAAGAGGTGTAGAGCCTTGCGCCCACTTGATATAACACCAAGCGCTCTGGAAAGCGTTCCACAAAGCTGGGAACTCTTTCAGGATGGAAGAGCCTTGCTACGATGATATCACTTTTCAAGTGAGGGTCAGTGACAGCGAGCAGAGCGCCGTAGTTGCGCCAATTATCGGGCTCGCCTTCGCGCCGCAGCACGATCACTAAGACAGGCTGCTCAGGGGCGCCGAGCTGAGCGCGCAACGCTCTGACCGCTTCAATTTGCGCACGGCTGATGCCGTTGAAGCCATACAAGCCGTTCTGCCAATTCGGCGGCAATGGCTCGCGCAGGCGCGCAGGCGTGTAGCCGATCAGGCTGGCAGCGCACGCGATGCTCAACGCAAGGTAGCCTATCGCGCGCTTGGGCAGGCTGCGCAGCCACGCCACAACGCCATAGGCTGCCACAAGGCACGCGCCGAAGATGCCTTCATAGTAGTAGCGCACGCTGTACACGGCGCCGCCATGCACCACCGAGCCGATCCAATAGAACATGCCGCCGACGACCAGCGCGACGAAGAAGCCGAAGCTCAGCCAAATCCACGGCTTGCGGCGTCCGCTCACCAAGCCAAGCACGACGGGCACCCAGCTCAGCCCGACGCCAAGACCATAGCCCAGATTCTCTCGCAGGTAGCGTTCAATCTCTGCATCCAGCGTGATGCCGAACGCATCGCGAAACCAAAAGGTCAGATCGGCGCGCATGTTGCGCCACGCCCACGTCAGCGAATGACCGCCGCGATTCCGGCCGTGGCCTTCGCCAAAGCCGACTTTATCGTACGGCCAGTACATGGTGTACGTGTTGGCAAACGGATCGCCTGTCCATTGATAGTTGAAGAACGGCCACAGGCTCGCCGCGGGCGCTGCGCAAGCGACCATCAGCAGCAATGCGGTCAGCATGCGGCGCCATTCAGCGCGCGCGCTCAGCAGCCGCCATAGCGCGTGCAGCGCCACAGGCGACGCGATGGCGAGCGCCGCCAGCGGGCGGGTGCAGATCAACGCGCCAAGCGCGGCGCCGCTGAAGGCCGCCCAAGCGCGACTGCCGCGTCCGCCCCGCGCGCTGCGCCAATAGCCGTATGCAAAGCACTGCGCCGCGCACAGCGCCCAAGTGTGGCTCATCAGGGTCGCGTTCACGATCAGCGCGCTCGGGCTGATCGCCAAAAGCAGCGCCGCCACTACGCCGACCGTCTCGTCGAATATCTCGCGCCCTAGCCGATAAATCAAGCCGACGTTCAGGGCGGCCAAGAAGGCGTTGACCAGCCATTCCTGCCCTAGCCATGCGCCGATGCTCAACACCAGCGGCCAGCCCGGCGGATATTTGCCAAAGCGCCGAAGGACTCCGTCGGGCGACTGGTCAGGCTGCAGTAGGAACGGCTGCCAGAAGACCTCAACAGGCTCTCGCCGCTCGACCCAAGCCTTGCCGCCGCTGAAGATGCGCGCCTGATACAGGTAAGCGAACTCATCTTCGAGGCGCGGCAGGCGCTCTAGCACGTCGCGGCTGATGTGCGCCGCCGCTAAGAAGGCGAAGCTCATCAGCGCTAGGACGAGCCATCGCGTCGCGGACACGGCTAGGCGCGATCTCGATCCACTTCTTCGAAAATGGCTTTGGCGTAGGTCAGTAGCTGCGCAATGTGCGCAGCATCAGCGCCGCGCGCCTGAAAGTAGCGCTCTAACAATTGTAGTGGTGTCAAACTTTCAATCGCGCCGTTCAGCCGCGCGCGATCGGCGCGCTCAACTTCTAATTTGACCGTGGCGACCACGCTCGCGCCGCCCTCGTAGAGCGCAGCGTACAGACGGCGCGTCTCAATGCGACCTTCATCTGCGGCGCTGAGCTGCACGTACATGCGCACGACCGCGCCCTTCACATTGGCGCTCCGAATCACGTCGAGCGCGTCGCGCATTGGATCGGCGCTTGTGCGCAAGTCGGCGCGCAAAGTCACGAAAGGACGGCTGTTGACGGGCTTAAACTGCCAGCGCGTCCGCCCGCGTTCCAGCTCCACCCAGCAGAAGCCCTTCGGCTCGTTCTCCTCGCCGAAGTCAATC
>JAGHYP010000141.1 GCA_017743585.1 Chloroflexota bacterium | reverse complement strand
TACAGCTACCCCGACGCCGAGCCCGACGCTCACGCCGACCTTTGGCATCCTGATCAGCACGCCGACGCCAACGCCGGCCGAGTCGCCTGCCTCACCTAGCCCTTCGCCCCTCGGCGCGCCCTAGCCTGTTGCCACAAGTGACTGCCTAACATCAGCCAGATCGGCGGCATGTAGCTCAAGACGGGCAGCAGATCGCGCCAAGGGCTCGGCATCCACGCGCCGGGACGCAGTGTCACGTAGTTGTAGAGCAGGCCTTGCCATGTCACAAGGTAGGTGAACCACAACGCCGCTTTCCGTAAGGGCGAGCGCGGCAGCAGCGCAGCTGAGGGCAGAAGCCATAGTGCGTACCACGCCATGAACCACAGCGCCGCGATGAGCAGATAAGCGAACAGGATGTAGGTCATGCTGCGCAAGGCTTGCGCTAGCGACGCGCCTGCGCGCACGACTTGCCAAAGCGCAGCGCCATAGCAGATGGCGAAGAGCAACAATGTGCTGTTCGCCAGCAGCGCATTCGTGTTCGGCGTTGCGATCCACCAGGTCTCGGCGTTTTTGCCGTCGAGGACGGGCGCGATCAATTGGCGGATGACGGTCGGCAACGAGCCGCTGTACATTGAGGCGCGCCGCTCAGCGCGCAACGTCTCGATGCCGAACCAGAACGGCGCATAAGCGGCATAACACAGCGCCGCGCCGAGCAGAGCGCTCAGCGCAAAGACGCGCAGCCGCTCCGTAGGATGCACTTGATGCCAAGCGACGATCGCCACGATAGGCATCAACATCAGCGGAATGAACTTGATCAGCGCGCCAAAAAGCAGGCTGAGCAAGCTCGCCACATACTGGCGGCGCGCCAAAAAAGCGAGCGACCAAGCGAGACAAGCGATCATCAGCGAGTCGTTGTGCGCCCTGCCCGCTGTCATGTAGATCAGCAGTGGGTTGAGCGCGAACAAATACATGCCGCCAATGGCGCGGCGCGGCGCGCTGTGCATCAGCGCGCTGTACACGCCCAGCGCGCCGATCAGGCTGCCCAGCGCGGCAAGGCCCTTGAAGGCAAGCACGTTTGTCAGCGCGTCCTCGCCAGCAAGGCGCGTCGTGAGCGCCGCTATGAGTTCCCACGCGCCGCCATAGGCAGAGGGAACATTTTTCCAGCCCACAAAGCGGTAGAATGGATCGTCGGGCAGTTGGCGCGGCACATCGCGAAACGGATTCATTCCGTAGACTGCTGTCATGCGCGCGCGGATGATGTAATCGTAAACATCGGTCGCGTCTAGCGGGTACATCGGCAGCAGCGCGGCATGCGCCAAGCCTGAGAGGCCCAGAATCAGCGCGGCAGCGCGAGGGTGTCTCAGCCGCCTTGCGCCAAGGCGGTATCCAAATCCATAGAGCGCAAAAGCCAGCGCAAACGTCAGGCAGTACAGCCAAGCGCCTTCAAACGAGAAACGGCTGAGCGTCGCGAAAGTCTGAAAAGGTTTTGTCGAATGGGTTACGAGATCGTAACGCAGCGCGAAATTCAAGTAAAATAAGGCTGCCATCACGAGCGCGCAGGTCGTGAGCAGCGCGGTAGGCGGTAGCTGCTTGGACAAGCGTCCTGTTACCTGCCTGAGAAGGTGGGAAGTCATAAATGTCATCTGAGGAGTCGCCAACGGGGGCGCCACAGACTCTACCACAAGCGCCTGAGCCGTCATCATCAGGCGGACGCGGACGCGCTTGGCTGACTCTGTTGATCTGGCTGATGGCTGTGTTCCTGATCGCTTGGCTACTCGGATTTTTCAATGTGTGATGCACTCGGAAACTGAGAGGCATCTATGGACAGCGATTCTGTGGAGCGCTTGGCGCAATCAGAGGATACCGCGCAGCCGATTTTCGAGACGCTCAAGCGTCAGGCTGATCAGTTACTAGCCATCAACGATGTGATCACAGCAGCGGACAACTCGCCTGATCTCAAGCACATGCTGGACGCCGCGCTCGAAGCCGTCTTGAAGCTCGTGCCGATGGAGGCCAGTGGGGTCAGTTTGATAGATCGCGAGGCGAATGAGCTGGTGCTATACGCGCAGCGCGGCTGGCGACGTGACTTCACCACAGAGCCGATGCGCATCAAGCTCAGCGCAGAGCTCTCAGGCTTGGTTATCGAGCGCGGCGAGCCGCTCATCATAAGCGATCTGCGCGCCGATCCGCGCTTGCAGGTCGCCGCTTTTCTTGAAGAGCAGGTCAAAACCGTGGCGTTGCTGCCGATGCGCGCGCGCCGCAGAGTGGTCGGCGTCTTGAGCGTGATGAGCCGCACGCCTCGCGAAATCAGCGACGCCGAGATCAGCATCTTGCAGGTGATCGCCGATCAGGTCGGCTTGGCGATTGATAATGCGCTGCTGGTTGAGTCCTTGCGCGCTCAGCAGCAGCGCTTAGAGGCGATCCTGCACGCCACAGCCGACGCGATCATCGCCACAGATGAGCGCGGCGTGATTGACCTGATCAACCATGCGGCGCGCCGTCTCTTCAACACGGATGAGCAATTGCTGGGCAGGCCGCTGTGCGAAGTGAGCTTCTTGCCGGCCGTCCGCGAGCGTGTGTGCGCCGCCATGCGCATCGGCGCGGCTGAGCGCACTTTTGAAGTGCCGATGCCCAACCAGCAATACTTGCTGTGCGAAGTATCGCCTATCCCTTCATCAAAGGCAAACGCTGATCCGAGCTGGGTCATTGTCTTTCGCGATATCACGCATCAAAAGCAGGCTGAGCTGGCGCGCTTGAATTTCATCCAGACGGCGGCGCACGAGCTGCGCAACCCGCTCGGCGCGACGCTCGGCGCGCTACACATGCTAGGCAGGCGGTGGGAGGATCGGCTGGACGACAGCGATAGAGAAGTGTTTGAGATCGCTTTTCGCGGCATCGGACGGATGCAAGATTTAATTGACGATCTGCTGAACCTTGAACATATCGAATCAGGCATTGGCATGCGCTTTGAGCCGATTGACATTCACCAGATGCTCGCGCGCTGTGCTGACGACATGCGCCCGATGCTGATCAACAAACAGCAGAGCCTTTCTCTAGAGGTTCCGCCAGATCTGCCGATCTTCATGGGCGACGAGCGTTGGCTCTCGCGCGCCGTCATGAATTTGATCAGCAACGCGCATAAATACACACAAGAAGGCGGGCGGATCGTTGTGCGCGCTTTTCAACAGGCAAGCGGCGCTCAGCGCGAGCTGGTGCTACAAGTGCAGGACAACGGGCCGGGCATTCCGCGCGAGGCGCAACGCCGCCTGTTCGACCGTTTCTACCGCGTGCGCAGCGCTGAGAACACAGCCGTTGGCACTGGGCTGGGCTTGGCAATTGTGAAATCTGTGGCGGAACAGCACAAAGGGCGCGTGGCAGTCTACAGCGAGCAGCCTCCGTTCGGCGCGCCTTGGCAGAACAAAGGCACGACCTTCAGCATGATCCTGCCCTACCGCGACCAAGCGGACGCAGAATCGCCGTGCTAGAATAACAATCGCTTCGGGATTGAGTCATTACTCAGATCAAGATTGAGTCATTACTGGATCGAGAGCGCAGATGATGTCTGCTTCGCCTGAGCCACTTGCCACCTCGCCCGAGAGCGGCGAGCAACGCGCCGCGATCAGCGCCGCCGATGTGCAGCGCGTGATGATCGCGCCGAATCCCGTCATTGAAGACGTGCGGCTCAGCCGCCTGAGCGAGCCATTCGCCGTTTTGCCATTTGCGCGGCTGCCTGCCAGTCAGGTCATCACGCCGAGCAAGCCCGGCAATCCTGAGCTGCAGCGACGTTACATCAAAGAGAAAGACCTAACCGAGCTGTGGGCGAAGATCACTGAGCTACAAGAGCGCGTGGTGAATAGCGTGCGCGCCGACCGCACCAACACGGATGCCTATCAGCGCGATCTGCTCTATGCACGCACCCTGCTGCTTGAGTCAGATGCCAACTTTGAGGAAGCCTATCAAGTTTATTATTTGGTCAAAGCCGATCTTGAGCGCGAAGTGCGCGTGGCAGCTGACATACGTCGCTATCGCCTGCCGCTCGTGATCTACCACCTTGTCTGGCTCGTCGTCACGGTTTTGGCGATTGGCTTGGATGAGCGCTTCCGCGCCTTGATCCCAGAGAGCGTCTCGATCATGAAGTTGGCATGGCCGCCGATCTTGAGCGGCGTGTTCGGCGCGCTTTTCAATGGCATGATGGCGATTCATGAACATACCACCATTCGCCGCGATTTCGATCCAATGCACATCACATGGTATCTGCTGAATCCGATCATCGGCGGCATGTTGGGCTTGGTAGTCTTCATTTTGTTCGTCGTCAGCGCGTCAACCTTCACGGCGAATCTGATCACGCGCCCGGAGAGCGAGCTACAAAGCTCGCTGGTCATCTGGCTCTTAGCGTTCATCGTCGGCTGGCAGCAGAACATTGTGATTCAGCTGCTCAACCGTTTTCTCAAGTCGTTGACGCCGAGTCAGCCTGTCAGCCGCCCTAGCGCCAGCCAACTGACCAGCGCTGCCGAGCCGCCGCGCCAGCCGTGATACAGAGAAATCTCCAAGAAATTGTTAGGATTCGAAAAAGGACGGGTTGAGCTAGTGGGCAAAGAAGTGGATCACGTTGTGCCATCTCGCGCCGATCCCCACGTGCTGATTATGACCAGCTACATGGAAACGACTTCTAGCAGCCAGACGGCGCGCGCTAACGAGCAGAACACTATGTATGAGAGGCTAAAAGCCAGCGACAAAAGCCGTGTTTTCATAAATTTCGTAGACGGTGCAGGCTGGCTGGCGCGCCGCTCTGATTTGGAAAAGCTATATAATGACTGCGATTACATAATCAATATTCGAACTTTGGGAAGACTTGAGGAAATTTTATGCAGGCACATTCCTGATAGATTTTTCACCAAGAGACCAAAACCTCAGATCGAGGAGTAGCTTATGCTGCCTATCGACCAAGTCATAAACGGCGATAGCCTGCAAGTTCTCGCTCAGATCCCCGACAACGTTGTAGACATGTGCTTCGCTGATCCGCCGTTCAATCTGGGTAAGAAGTACGGCGCGTATAAGGATCAGCGCGCCACTGAGGAGTACCTTGCGTGGTGCGAGCAATGGCTGCGCGAGCTAGTGCGCGTCACCAAGCCGAGCGGGAGCATTTTCGTCCACAACATCCCCAAATGGCTGACGCACTACGCGGGCATTCTCAACCGAATTGCCCATTTTCGCCATTGGATCGCATGGGATGCGATGAGCGCGCCGCTCGGCAAGACGCTCTTGCCTGCGCACTACGGCATTCTGTTCTACAGCAAGCAAGCCAAAGGCACAAAGTTTTTCGAGGTGCGCGCGCCGCACAAAACGTGCCGCGAATGCAGCGCCTTCCTGAAAGACTATGGCGGCAAGAAAGACCAGATGCATCCGTTCGGCATGCTGGTGAGCGACGTCTGGACGGATATCCACCGCATTCGTCACAACAAGCGCCGCGATCCACATCCTTGCCAGCTGCCAATTCACTTGCTTGAGCGCTTGATCCTGATGACCACTGACGAAGGCGATCTAGTGCTTGATCCATTTCTTGGCACAGGCACAACCGCCATCGCTGCCAAGCGCTTGGGCCGCCATTACATCGGTATTGAGATCGATCCGCTCTACGCGCAAATCGCACGCGATAAGCTAGCGCACACACAGCCGACGCGCTATAAGGGCATTCCCGTCTCGCTCTTCTTGGGCAAAATCCAGAGCATCCGCGATTGTGACGCGGCAAAAATTTTCCCGCCGCAGCTCACCAAGCAGCAAAAGCGCCGCCAGAGAGCACAAGCGCAGCTTTTGTTAGAAGCGCTGCCCAACAAATAAATCCAAGCCGCCGAGAGAGCGCGCCTTGGCTGTGCTACAATTGCCCGGAGCGCGCTCTGAGGGGCCGAGGGCGAGCCGTGCTACGATTTCTCTACGCGCAACTGCCCGATTTTGCCCGTCCTGAGCATCCGATCATGCGCTATCTGCTCTTGCGCGAAGGACGGCGCACTTCGCGCGGCTCAGCGATCCTGCGCGGCTTGAGCATCGTGTTCATCGTGGCATTGTTGCCGCTTGGCGGCTGGCTGATCGCCACGCGCTTTGGCACGCAGCCCATTGAGACCGACAATCGCTTCGACGCCATCTACCGCACCTTGTACTGGTCGCTGGTGGCGTTGCAAGTGCTGATGCGCATCACAGCCATGAACGCCACCATTGGCGTGATCGCAGCGGAAGAGCGCCAACAAACTTGGGAGACGCTCAAAATCACGACTGACGGCGCATTGCTGACCATGAAGGTGCAGTGGGCTACCGTTTTTTATCGCTTGCTGCCGCTGCTGGTCATCCTATTGCTTGCGCGCGCGCTCTTCATCTTGATCGCGCTCCACGATGTGACCACGTTTCAGGGCAGGTACATTGACATCCTGCTCGGCGGCACAGTGCCGCTTGGCGAGCCGCATCTTCCGAGAGACTTGGCAAGCTCGCTCGGCGTGACTTTGGGTGTGATCATCGCTGCGCTCGGCATGACCGCTGCGCTAGTGGCGCCTTTCACGGCGCTCGCCTTCGATGCCGCGCTCGGTCTGCTGGTCGGCACGTTGGCGCGCAGCCGCTTCGCCAGCGCGCTAGGGCAACTTGGTCTGACCTTGGCGCGCTTGTTGATCACGGCATGGGCGCTCTGGGTCGGCGCGGCGGCACTTAGTCTGAGTCCGTTCAATGCGTTGAACGCTTCGCTGGCGGGCGCCGCGCCTTCGCCTATCTCAGGCTTGCTAGGCGCCTTCTTCGGCGTGGCGGAAGGCGATCTCGGCTTGACCATGCTGCACTTCCCGTATCTGCAGCGCATCTGGGCAGATTACGACCACGGCGTCTTCGTCGGCGTGGCATTTTTAGGCTACGTGCTGCTGCAGGCGCTGCTCGCCAATGCCTTGCTCGGCTTGGCGGCGCAGCGCGCCACAAAACCTGATCGCTTCTAAGCCCGCGCTTCACAGTTTGACAATAAAAACTTAACGCAAATTTAACCAAAAGCACCTATAACGGGCGCGGATCAATCTGTTTTGCGAGGGAGGTATCACGTGCCAGTCAAGCTAGAGCCGCGAGTCTCGGAGAGAATCTTGGTGCAACGCTACATTCAACCTGTGGACCTTGCAGCAGAGTTGCCCGCCGCAATAGAGGCTATCGCTGAGTTCTCCCGAGAAGTACAAGGCGCTTTCTTCGCCGTCATTGATATGCGCGCCGCGCCAATCAACTTAGACGGACTAATTGAAACGCTCGATCTGGTGCGCCGCAAAT
>JAGHYP010000140.1 GCA_017743585.1 Chloroflexota bacterium | reverse complement strand
AGATGTGTATAAGAGACAGTGCTCATCGCGAACGTGATCCTGTTCGTGGTGGCGACGCAACTCTTGCACCGCTATGGCGAGGCGCAGCGCGCCAAGCTGGGCATACGACCTGTAGCACCCGTGCGCGCGCCAGCTATGGCATCTGACTGACAGCACGGCACTCGTATTGGGAAAGGATGTCTCATGCAAGCTGAGTTCGGGCAGTGGGCAATCTTCGGTTTGTTCACAGTGTTCATCATCGGCGGCGGCATCGGGACGGTCACGAGCAGCAATCTGTTCCATGCCGCTTTGTGGCTGATCATCAGCCTGTTCGGCGTGGCGGGCTTTTTCGTGCTGCTGGCGGCGCCGTTCCTCGCTGCTGTTCAAGTGTTGGTCTACATTGGCGCGATTGTGGTGCTGATCATCTTCGCGATCATGCTGACGCGGCGGCTGATGGGCTTGCGCGAAGCGCCGAATAGCCAATGGCTGTTCAGCTTGCTGGGCGCGGCGATCACCTTCAGCGTGATTGTGCTGGGCTTGGTGCTGGCAAGCGCGGGCAACACGCCGCTCCTGGCGAGCCAGCCGCTCAGCGAGATCACGGGCGAGAGCCTGCGCGAGCTGGGCATTGCGCTGGTAGACCTAAATCAGTATGTGTTGCCGTTCATCGTGGCGTCGCTGCTGTTGGAAGCGGCGATGGTCGGCGCTATCGTGATCGCTCGCGGCTCTGAGTGAGGAGCGCCATGCTGCCACTAACTGCTTTCTTGATCGTCGCCGCGTTGCTCTTCTGCATCGGCATGTACGCTGTGTTGGCGCGCCGCAACGCGATCGCCATCTTGATGGGCATCGAGCTAATGCTGAACGCCGTGAACATCAACCTGGTCGCCTTTTGGCGCTACCTGACGCCCGGCACAGCCGCCACAGCGGAAGGGCTACAAGTCGGCATGGCAGGGCAGAGCTTCGCGATCTTCGTGTTCGTAGTGGCGGCGGCGGAGGTCGCCGTCGGCTTGGCGCTGGTGATCTCGATCTATCGCAATCGCCGCACTGTGATCGCCGAAGACGTGGACACGCTGCGCTACTGATGAGGAGCAGGGCGACGTTCGCGCGAATCCTGATCTTCAACATCAACGCAGCGCGCTCGATGCGCTAGATGCACTGGTGAGAGAGTTCAACAAGTCCACCTTGCCCGCTAATCGCGAGCGTGTGGGTCATATGCGCACCACTTTGCTATGAACTGAGAGCGCAAAGCTAACCTTCGAGGGACACAAAGGCTTATGGACTGGCTAAATGCAAACTTTCTGCCTTGGCTGATTCCGCTGCCGCCATTCATCGCCTTCGCGGCGATTGTTTTGGTGGCAGGGCGCAGCCGCGCGGCGACGCAAATCATTGCACTGAGCGCGATGGCGATCACTTGGCTGCTGAGCTTTTTGCTCGTGCTGCGCGCCTTCGCTATCAGCGATTTGGGCAAATATTCGCGCGGCATTTTCGGCAGCAGCCTGAGCGATATCCTAGGCGGCAGTGGCTGGCTGGTCAACGGCACAGGGAACGGCGCGCTGAACATGGGCGTGGCGGTCGATCCGCTGAGCGCCGTGATGCTGTTCATGGTGCCGCTAGTCATGATGATGATCTTCATCTACTCGCTCGGCTACATGGCGAATGCCGAGCGGCAGGCGCGCTTCTTCGCCTACATGAGCTTGTTCGCAGGCGCGATGCTGACTTTGGTGGTGGCAGATAATCTGCTGCTGCTCTTCATCGGCTGGGAAGTGATGGGCTTGTGTTCGTATCTGCTGATCGGCTTCTGGTACGATCGCGCGCCGCAGCAGGAAGTTGACGGCGTCGCGCCGTACCAAGCGGCGATGAAGGCGTTCATGACCACGCGCGCGGCGGATGTGATCATGCTGATCGGCATCGCGTATCTGTGGGCGATGACGGGCACGCTCAACTTCCGCGAGATTTTCTTCGACGAGGCGACGCTAGAGCGCTTGGCGACGACGCCTGCCGTTGGCGGCTTCTTGGGCTTGAGCGCAGCAGGATTGATCGGCATTTGCATCGTGATCGGCACAGTCGGCAAGTCGGCGCAGTTTCCGCTCCATATCTGGCTGCCGGACGCCATGAAAGGCCCGACGCCTGTCAGCGCGATGATCCACGCCGCCGCGATGGTCTCGGCAGGCGTTTACTTGATCATCCGCATGTTCCCAGTGCTCTCGGCGGGCGCGAATATCGAGGAAGGCTTGCTGAGCGCGCCAATGGTCTTCATGGCGGTCGTCGGCGGCTTCACGGCGATCTTCGCTGCGAGCATCGCAGTGGCGCAAAACGACATCAAGAAAGTGCTGGCGTACTCAACTATCAGTCAGCTCGGCTTCATGGTGGCCGCGCTCGGGGTCGGCGGCTTTGCAGCTGCGTTCTTCCACTTGATCACGCACGCTTTCTTCAAGGCGCTGCTGTTTTTGGGCAGCGGCTCGGTCATTCACGGCATGGAGCACGGGCATCATGTGGCGCATGGTCACCACGGTCACGGGCATGAGGCGGCGCACGCCGAGGACGATCACGCCGAGCAGGCCCACGCGGAACATGCGCACGCCGAGGGCGATCACAAGGCGCACGGAGCGGTCTTCGATCCGCAAGACATGCGCAACATGGGCGGCTTAATCCGCACGATGCCTGTGACGGCGGTCACGTTCATCATTGGCGGCTTGGCGCTGGCGGGCGCGCCGCTGATCACAGCGGGCTTCTGGTCGAAGGATGAGATCCTGCTGGAAGCGTGGCACTTGATGGGCAAAAATCCGATTGGCTTGCTGGTCTTGGCGCTGCTGGCGCTGGCTGCCGTGCTGACGACGCTGTACACCTTCCGCCAGATTTGGCTGGTCTTCTTCGGCGAGCCGCGCACTGAGGCGGCGCGCTACGCACAGCACTACAACCCTGCGCGCGGCGAGGGGCGCGATGAGGCGTTCAACTCTGCCACGATGACCATCCCGCTGATCGTGCTGGCGTTCTTCGCCATCTTCGCTGGCTTCGTCGGCGTGAATCCTTCTTTCCCGATCGTCGGCCCGCTGTTGAGCGCTCTAGGCGTTGAGAAGCCGCTGATCCTGTACATCAAAAATGCGCTGCTTGAGCCGCCGCCGTTGCCTGACTTCAACATCCTGCCCGTCTTGCTCTCGTTTGCGATCTTTGGCGTCGGCGTGTACGCAGGCTACATGCTTTACGCGCGGCGTCCATACGCGCTTGGACAAGCCGATCCTATCGAAAGGGTGATCGGCGCGGAGGCGTACCGTGTGCTAGCGAACAAATACTACATTGATGAGCTCTACGAGCGCGCCTTCGTCAAGCCGATGCAGCGCATCGCGGATGGCTACAGCCGCGTGGTGGATCGCGGCATCATTGACGGCATTCTGCACCTGATCGCCGCGGCCGCCGGGCGCATCGGCGATGTGATGAGAGAGTTCAACCGCGTGGTGATTGACGGCGTCGGCGACGGCATTCCAGAGGCGATTGGCGACGCAGCGCGCAGCTTGCGTCCTGTGCAGACCGGGCGCGTACAGCAGTACTTGCTCTTCTCGCTGAGCGCAGCGCTGGTGGTCGGCGCGAACTTGGTCTTCTTGGCAGCCCTGCCGAGCTTGGTTGTGCCGGCGCTCTTGGTGCAGGGCGGAATTGTGATTGTGTTGGTGCTGTTCTTCAGCTCAAGTGGCGCGCAAGCCACTGGCAGCGGCGACTAGGAGCGGACGCGATGACGCTAGACTTTCTGACCCTGCTCACTTTCCTGCCGATGATCGGCGCGGGCGTGGTGATTGTGTTGCCGCGCAGCCAGAAGAACTTAGCGCGGCTTGTGGCGCTTGCCTTCAGCGTTGTGGTGCTGGGCATGGCGATCGCGCTCTTCGCGGCCTATTCGAGCGGCACTTGCCCTGAAGGCAACCTGCCGCAAGAGATGCGCACAGCGGCTGCCAATGCGCCCTTCACATTCGCCTGCCAGCATGTGGCGGAATTCTTCCCGCTGCTCAACTCGAAGTGGCACGTCGGCGTGGACGGCTTGAGCGTGGCGATGATCCTTTTGGCGGCGATCTTGACGCCATTGTCGATCCTGATCAGCTTCGAGGTGACCGATCACGTCCATGAGCATATGGCGCTCTTCCTGTTCCTCGAGATGGGCGTGATCGGGCTGTTCGTCGCGCTCGATCTGCTCATCTTCTTCATCTTCTGGGAGATCGGTCTAGTGCCGATGTATTTCCTGATCAACTACTGGGGCGGCAAGGATCGGCAATACGCCTCGTTCAAGTTCTTCCTGTATACAATGGCGGGCTCGCTCGGCTTGCTGCTCTCGCTGCAGTTGATCGGCGTCATGGCAGGCACGATGGATATTCCAACGCTCTTGGCAACCTTTCCGCGCGGCTTGAACGCGGCAGGTCAACCGCTGGCCTTCCCGTTCAGCGCCGATCTGAGCTTGGTGAAAGCCTTGATCTTCGCGGCGTTCTTCGTGGCGTTCGCCGTCAAGGTGCCGATCTTCCCGTTCCACACTTGGCTGCCCGATGCGCACACTGAGGCGCCCACGGCAGGCTCGATGCTCCTTGCGGGCATTCTGCTCAAGCTAGGCGCGTATGGCTTTTTGCGCTTGGTTGTGCCGCTCTTCCCCGCTGAGGCGCAAGCGTTCGCGCCGTTCCTCGCCGCGCTCGCCGTAGGTGGCATCATTTTCGGCGCGCTCGCCGCTTGGGGCATGAACGACTTCAAGCGTCTGGTCGCCTATAGCTCGGTCAATCACATGGGCTTCGTGGTGCTGGGCATCGCGGCCTTTGCGGCCGTCTACAATTCGCTGCTGACGGGCGCGACCTTCGAGAATGATGAGATCGTCCGGCGCTCGGTCACCATGGCGACTAACGGCGCGATCCTGCAGATGTTCACGCACGGACTCAGCTCGGCGGGCATGTTCTTGTTGGTCGGCGCGCTCTATCACAAGGCACACACGCGCGATCTGCGCGAGTTCGGCGGTCTATTCGCCTTGGCGCCCGTCTATGGCGGCTTGCTGCTCTTCACCAGCATGGCAAGCTTGGGCTTGCCGGGCTTGGCAGGCTTCGTGAGCGAGTTCCAAGTGGTGGCGGGCAGCTGGTGGATTTTCCCGTTCTGGGTAGCGGTTGCCATGATTGGCCTGTTCCTGACGGGCGCGTACATCTTAAAGAGCATCCGCGCCGTGCTGTACGGCCCGACTAACCCGCATTGGCGCGGGCATGCGCTGGAGATCGAGTTCCGCGAGGTGCTGGCGCTCTCGCCGTTGGTGGTGCTGATCCTGATCACCGGCTTATATCCAAATTGGATTGTCGAGATCATCAACCAGACAGTGACGCGGCTTCTAGGCAGTTGACTCAGGTAGGCAAAGCATGTTACTAACAGCAGTTCTCGTCATCCCGATTGCGGCGGCGCTCTTCATGCTGCTGGCGCTCAAGGACGAGCAAAAAACAGAGGTGCGCCTGTTGGCTGCCTTTTCAACAGGCGTCTGCTTGGTGCTTTCGTTCCTTGTCTACATCGAGGCAAGCACGCCGGCGGCTTTGGCGGCGGCGGCCGAGAAGGGCGCGCGCGGTCTCTCATCCTTCGTGCAGGAGATCAATCTGCCGTGGGTGCCGGCGCTGGGCATCTACTATCACGTCGGCGTGGATGGCACAACGGCGCCGATGGTCTTGCTGACAGGGCTAGTAGCTTTCTGCGGCGTGCTGATCTCGTGGAACATTGAAGAGCGCACGCGAGAGTTCATGACGTTCTTCCTGCTCTTGGTGGCAGGCGTCTATGGCGTGTTCGTATCGCTAGATATGTTCCTGCTCTTCTTCTGGTACGAGTTCGCCATCTTTCCGATGTATTTTTTGATCGCCGGCTGGGGCTGGAAGCCGACTCGCGAATACGCAGCGATGAAGCTGACGCTCTACATCCTCGTCGGCTCGTTTGTGGCGTTGATCGGCCTGCTGGTGATGTACTTCTCGGCGGGCTCGTTCTTCGCTGAGAGTCCGCAGCGCTTGGAGCAGTTGCGGCGAGTGCTGAACAACCCTCAGGCGCCTGCCTACAGCTTCGATTTTTATCACCTCGAAGCTGCCTCGCGCTGGCGCTCGCTGAGCGGCGCCACTGGTCCATTCGACATCACGCCTGCTGGCGGCTTGAGCGTCGCCAAGCTGTGGTTTCCGCTGATCTTCATCGGCTTTGGCGTGCTGGCAGGCATGTTTCCGTTCCACAACTGGTCGCCCGATGGTCACGTGGCGGCGCCGACTGCCGTCTCGATGATCCACGCAGGGGTGCTGATGAAGCTGGGCGCCTATGCGGCGCTGCGAGTTGGCGTGCAGCTCTTGCCTGAGGGCGCGAAGGTGCATCTGCCGTGGATCATCCTTCTATCGGCGATCAACGTGGTCTACGGCGCGTTCATCGCTTACCGTCAGCGCGACTTCAAGTATGTGATCGGCTTCTCGTCGGTCAGCCACATGGGCTTGGTGATCATGGGCATCAGCACGATGAGCGCGCAAGGCTTGACGGGCGCAGGGCTGCAGATGTTCAGCCACGGCGTGATGACGGCGCTGTTCTTCTCGTGCGTCGGCATGGTCTATGACCAAGCGCACACGCGCGATATTCCGTCGCTAGGCGGCTTTGCCAAGCGGATGCCGTTTGTGGCCTTCGCCTTCATCATCGGCGGTCTGGTCTCGATGGGAATGCCCGGCCTGAGCGGCTTCGTGGCGGAGTTCCCGATCTTGCAAGGGTTGTGGGCGGGGCCGGTCTTCGCCAAGGGCGCGACGTCGCCGCTGCGCTTGGCGTACTTCCCAACCTTCGACTACTACCCGATCTTGGCGATGATCACAGTCTTGGGCGTCATTCTGACGGCAGGCTATGTGCTGAGGGTGACGCAACTGGTCTTCTTTGGCGAGTTCAACGCGCAGCGCTTCCCAGAGGTGCGCGGCGTGACCATTCTTGATAGGGCGGCGTTGGCGCTGCTGATTGTCTTCTTGATCTTGCTGGGCGTCTTCCCGCGCTTCATGACTGGCATGCTCGAAGGCGGCATGCAGCCAATCCTGACTGCGCTGGCAGGGAGATAAATTATGGAGACCATCACCACAAGCATCGTCCTGAATAGCGATCCGACCACCAATTTGCTGGCGGCTTTGCCAGCGCTCTTGATGACCGTCCTCGCAGTGGCAAGTAGCTTGATGGACGCCTTCTTCCCCGCCAGCCGCCGCCGCCAGATCGGTCTGTTCGTCGGCTTGAGTTTGTTCGGCATCGCGCTGGTGGCGCTGATCGTGCCGCCGCCAAGC
>JAGHYP010000139.1 GCA_017743585.1 Chloroflexota bacterium | reverse complement strand
TCGCGACGGCTGATCTTGCCCTTGCGGAGCTTAGCTCCTTGCTCAGCTACGTAAAGGCGTTTCTTGCGTTCACACTCGTTCATAGCGAAAGTCCTTCCTAAGATCGGAACTCGTTCAGAATTGAATGCGGCCCGTGACTGTTGCGATAGATCAACAACTTCGGGCACTCGCTTGCGATAGCACCACTTCCTCAGGAGGGCTTTGTGTGTGCCTAGCCGCGCACTGCGCCTAGCGTCAGGCCGCGAAATCAGGTAGCGCTGCACGAATAGGATGAACAAGAAGATCGGGATCGGCGCTGCTGTGCCTGCTACCGAGAGCAAGCTCCACTCGGTCGGCCCAGCTGATGTGTCACAAGATTGCATGCGGATCGGCACGGTTTGCATTTCGGGCACCGGCGAGGGATACGGCGTCAGGATGAGCTCATCCCACGAGAAAATCATATGATGCACAGCACGGCTGCCGCCGACTCGCGCTGCAAGCGCCGTGCCTATTTGCTCGCGCACGGTATCCTGATAGCTCGCCTGCCTCCAGATCACACGCCACTATGTCAATGTGATCTCAGGAAAAAATCATGATGGGCGGAAAGATGCCGTTCTGCAGCAGAAGAGTCACGGCAGGTGCGACCCACAGCCATGAGTTGTTGGCTGAGAAAAACCATTCCGCATATTTGGCATATTCGGCAGTCATCATTCTGCTTGTGTGCCTAAGGGCGTTGAGGCCACACTTAGACGCGCCGTGCTGTTCCTCTGAAACCTGAAAGGCTCAGCTTTGCTCAAAGCGCGGCGCCATGAGAAACAAAGATGGCTTTTTCATAAACGTGCAGGCGCTGCGCTGCTGCGCCAACTATAGCCGCGTTCCAGAAAGCTGTCAAGTTTTGCCGTGCAACAACCCGAGCCGGCTCCAGCGGGGCGTTCAGCGCAGCTTGACAAGCCGGCAGCGCCACCCTACAATCGGCAAAACGTGAAAATAAGCTCACGTTTGTGCAAAATTGATTAATAAAGGCGGGCAGAAGTGACCACAATTACCATTGTTGGCGCGGGCGTGATGGGAACGGCGCTGACTTTCCCCGCCGCAGATAACGGACACGCTGTGCGTTTAGTCGGCACGCACCTCGATGAGCAAATCATCAGCAGTTGCAAGGCTTCGGGCTTTCATCCCAAGCTAGGGCGTCCGATTCCGCAAGCTGTGCAGCCGTTTTTCCACACAGAGATCGCTGAGGCAATGCGCGGCGCTGAGGTCGTCGTCTTGGGCGTGAACTCGCGCGGCGTGCGCTGGGCAGCGGATGTGCTCGCGCCGCACTTACAGCCCGGACAGATCATCTTGATGGCGACCAAGGGCCTAGAAAGCACGCCTGATGGCAGGCTGATGGTGCTGCCCGATGCGCTGGCAGCGCGCCTGCCTAAACCAATCCGCGCACAAGTGCATTACGCCGCTATCGGCGGCCCGAGCATCGCAGGTGAACTGGCGGCGCGCCGTCACACCTCTGTCGTTTTCGTCTCGCGCAACGCCGAGATTCTGCCGCGCCTGCAGGCGATCTTCAGCACGCCATATTATCACATCTGGACTTCAACGGATATGATTGGCGTGGAAGTGTGCGTGGCGCTCAAGAATTCCTACGCGCTCGCCACAGGCTTGGCGCAAGGCATTTTAGAGACATTGCCTGAGGACGTAGCAGGCGCTCGAAATCACAATTACGCGGCGGCGATCTTCGCGCAAGGCTTGGCAGAGATGGCTTATCTCGTCCAATTGCTCGGCGGCAATCTGGAGACGGTCTACAGTCTGCCCGGCGCCGGCGATCTATACGTCACCACGCAAGGCGGACGCAACTCGCGCATGGGCCGCCTGCTCGGCATGGGCAGATCGTACAGCGACGCCGTCGAGGAGATGCCGGGCGAGACGATTGAAGGCGTGGAGTGCGTCTTGGCGATCATGCCTGCCATCGAGCATATGATCGCGCAAGGCATAATCGCGGCGGATGCGCTGCCGCTGCTACGCGAGCTGCATCGCATCCTGACGCGCAACGGGCAGGTCGCCTTCGATTTCAGCAGTTTTTTCAGCAAGCTTTCGTTTGCGCCGCCGTTACATCAAAATCAAAGCGCGCAAGGCAGTTGATCGCCCCATTCTGTGAGGATTTCAAGCCATGATGCAGCTCTCACAAGATCTGATCCAGCGCCACCAGGACCTGATCGAAGCGCTCGGAGCAGAGACGCTCAAAGCGATGCTCCAAGAGATGCATCTGATCCGCGCTTTCGAAGAGCGCGCTGAGCAGCTCTATATGCAAGGCAAGGTGCACGGCACAATGCATCTCTCCATCGGTCAAGAGGCGACGGCGGTCGGCGCGGCGAACGCCATGCAAGAAGGCGACTACCTGCTCAACCATCATCGCGGACACGGTCACTGCCTTGCTTGGGGCAGCGACCCAAACCGCATGATGGCGGAGTTCATGGGCAAAGAGACAGGCTACTGTCGCGGTCGCGGCGGCAGTATGCACATTGCAGATATCGAGTCGAACAATCTCGGCGCGAATGGCATTGTGGCAGGCGGGCTGCCGATCGCAGTCGGCGTTGGCTTGAGCATCAAGATGCGGCGCACCAGTCAAGTTTGCCTCGTCATCTTCGGCGATGGCGCCGCCAACGAGGGCGCGTTTCACGAGGCGCTCAACATGGCCTCCATCTGGCGGCTGCCGATTGTCTTCCTTTGCGAGAACAATCAATACGCCATGTCCATGCCTGTTCAGCAGGCATTCAACATTGAGAACATCAGTCAGCGAGCAGCTGCCTACGGTCTGCCGGGCGTCACTGTGGACGGCAACGATGTATTGGCGGTCTACGCTGCGGTCAGCGAGGCGGCGGCGCGCGCGCGGCGCGGCGAGGGCGCTACATTGGTGGAAGCCAAGACGTATCGCTACAAGGGACACTCAAAGAGCGATAAGCAGGTGTATCGCAGCCGCGAAGAAGTGCGCTTCTGGCAGGAGAATCGCGATCCGATCATGCGCTTCTCACAACTGCTATTGACGGCAGGCTTGATCAGCGAGGCTGAGGCGGCGCAAATGCGCGAGCGCGCCGTTGCGATCATTGACGCGGCAGTCGCCTTCAGCGAGGCGAGTCCAGAGCCTGACGTGGCAGATATCATGAGCGGTGTGTATGCCTGAGCTGCGCGAGCTGACCTACGCTGAGGCGCTGCGCGAATGTTTGCGCCAGCTGATGGAAGAAGATGAGCGCGTCTTTCTAATCGGCGAGGATATCGGCGTCTATGGCGGCGCGTTCGGCGTGACGGCGGGCTTGATTGAACAATTCGGCCCTGAGCGCGTGATTGACACGCCGATCTCCGAGGCGGGCATCGCTGGCGCGTGCATCGGCGCCGCGCTGACAGGGATGCGCCCGATCGGCGAGATTCAGTTCATGGACTTCGTCACGCTCAGCATGGAACAGCTCGTTTTGCAAGCTGCCAAAGTGCGCTTCATGTTCGGCGGCAAGGCGAGCGTGCCGATGGTGCTGCGGATGCCGAGCGGCAGCGGCACGGGCGCGGCTGCGCAGCACAGCGAAAGCCTTGAGAACTGGTTTGTTCATGTGCCGGGTCTCAAGGTGGTGATGCCCAGCACGCCATACGATGCCAAGGGTCTATTGCGCGCCGCTGTGCTGGACGACAACCCTGTCATCTTTGTAGAGCACAAGCTGCTTTATAAGACCAAAGGGCACGTGCCTGAAGCGCCATACATCGTGCCACTTGGGCAGAGCAAGGTGGTGCGCGAAGGCTCGCACCTGACGGTAGTGGCGACCTCTGTGATGGTCGGGCGCGCGCTGCAGGCGGCTGAGCAGCTGGCGGAAGAAGGCATTGAGCTGGAAGTGATCGATCCGCGCACGCTCAAGCCGCTCGACGACGCGCCGATCATCGAGTCGGTCAAAAAGACAGGGCGCGCGCTCGTGGTGCACGAAGCGGTTGAGATGGGCGGCTTCGGCGGCGAAGTTGTGGCGCGCATCGCCGCCAGCGAAGCCTTCGACTATCTCGAAGCGCCAATTCGCCGCTTGGCAGGCTTGGATATTCCAATTCCTTATAACCGCAGGCTGGAATATCACGCAGTGCCGCAAGTTGAGAGCATTGTGCGCGAGGCGCGGAAATTGGTGAGAGGTGAGTACTGAGCCATGCCTGTGCCGATCATCATGCCGAAATTCGGCTTCACGTTAGAGAGCTGCCAGATCGTGCAGTGGCTGGTGCGCGAAGGCGACCGTGTGCGCAGCGGCGATCCGATCTGCGAAGTGACGACCGACAAGGTCAACATGGAAGTCGAAGCGCCTGAAGATGGCGTCATCCATCAGATTCTTTACAAAGCTGGCGACGTCGTGCCTGTCGCACAAGTCATCTGCTACCTGTTGCGTCCGAATGAGGTGGCAGAGGCAGCTGCAGCGCCTATCGCCGCAACGAAGAACGTGCCGAATGCGACGCCTTTGGCGCGGCGAATCGCTGAGAGCAACCAGCTTGATCTCGCTACAGTGCAAGGCAGCGGTCGCGATGGCAAGATCATGCGTCGGGACGTGGAACAGGCGCTCGGCAAAGTGCGCGCGACGCCCGCAGCGCGCCGTCTGGCAGCTGAACATGGCATCAACTTAGCGGAAATTCAAGGCACAGGTCGCGGCGGGCGGGTGCAAGGCACAGATGTGCAAGCGGCGCTCGCGCGGCGCGCCTCTGAGCTTGCAACGCCGCCAAAAGAGGGCGAGGCGCAGGTGGTGACGCCGCTCAGCGCTCCTGAGCAAGCCGATCGGCGCGTTGTGCGCCTTGAGGGGATGCGCCGCACCATTGCCCAGCGTCTGCAGAAGAGCTTCCAGAGCGCGCCGCACATCTTCCTCAACATGACCGTGGATATGAGCGCCGTTGAGGCGCTGCGCGAGACGCTCAAAGCGCGCGGCGAGAAGCTCTCAGTGACCGCTGTGCTGATCAAAGCCTGCGCTTGGGCGCTCGGCAGAAATCCTGCGCTGAACGCGACTTTGGAAGGCGATGAGATCTCCTACTGGCGGCATGCGAACATCGGCATGGCGGTCGCGTTGCAAGACGGCTTGATCGTGCCTATCATCCATCGCGCTGAACAGCTCTCGCTCCACGCCATTCAGCAGGAAGTGGATCGTCTAGCGGCGCTGGCGCGCGAGGGCAAGCTGACGCTTGATCAAGTCAGCGGCGGCACGTTCACGGTCACCAACATGGGCATGTTCGGCGTGGATAGCTTCACTGCCATCATCAATCCGCCGCAAGTGGCCATTCTGGCGGTCGGGCGGATAGTGCGCAGCTTTGTGCCTGACCCCGAAGGCAAGCCGATCTTGAAGCCGACGCTCACCATGACGCTTAGCGCCGATCATCGCGTGGTAGATGGTGCGCACGCTGCGCATTTCCTGCGCGACCTGCGCGACGTGATCCAGACGCCTTCGCTGCTGGCTTGGTGAGTGCGTTGCGGCAGCGCGGCCTAGGTGCGCTCGCTCAGAAGGCTTTGCTCAAACGGCTGCCGCTGCGCTAAACTCCTCAGCATGACCACTGAACGTTTATACTACGATGACGCCTATACGCTGCACTTCGAGGCGAACGTCCTCGAGGTGACTGTGCATGCACAGCGCCCTGCGCTCGTCTTGGATCGCACGTATTTTTACCCTGAAGGCGGCGGGCAGCCGTCGGATCGCGGCACGCTGAACGGCGTGCGCGTGCTGGACGTGCAGACGCGACCGTCGGATCGGGCAGTGTTGCACGTGCTTGAATCGCCACTGACGGCGCAGCGCGTGACAGGCGCAGTGGACGGCGAGCGCAGGCGCGATCTGCGCGCGCATCACAGCGGGCAGCACGTGCTGTCGCAAGCGCTTGAGCGCGTGGCGGGAGCGCGCACGCTCAGCGTCCACATGAGCGAGACGAGCATGACCATTGACGTGGATCGCGTCAACATCGCGCCTGAGACTTTGGAAGCGGTTGAGGCGCTCGCCAATCAGATCGTGCTTGAGAATCGCCCTGTGCGCGCTTGGTTTCCTACCCCTGAGGAATTGGCGGCGCTCAATCTGCGCAAGCTGCCCGAGATAGATGGCAAAGTGCGCGTTGTAGATATTGGCGGCTTCGATATCACAGCCTGTGGCGGCACGCACGTGGCCCACACGGGCGAGATCGGCATCATCAAGGTGATCAAGGCGGAGCGGCGCGGCGAGACAACGCGCCTTGAATTCAAGTGCGGCGAGCGCGCCTTGCGCGACTTTCAGGCGAAGAACGAGGTGATCAATCGCCTGACAGCCGCGCTGACGGTCGGCTACTGGGAGCTGCCTGAGGCGGTCGCGCGGCTGCAGGAGCAAAACCGTGCGTTACAAAGCGAACTGCGGGCAGCGCGCGAGCGATTGGCGGCCTACGAAGCGGCATCGCTCTTGGCGAGCGCTAGCTCATATGGCGCGTATCGGCTTGTGGCGCGCGCCTTTGCGCGCAGCGCTGATGAAGTGCGCTTGCTGGCACAAGCGCTGGTCGCCGAGTCGGGGGTGGTTGCGCTGCTGGGCGCCGCAGGCGAGAAGGCGCAGCTGATCTTTGCGCGCAGCGCAGATGTCCCTCTAGACGTCCTGCCGCTCTTGAAAAAAGCGCTTGAGCAGCTGGGCGGTCGCGGCGGCGGCAGACCGAACTTGGCGCAAGGCGGCGGCGCCAGCGCAGACTTAGATCAGGTGCAAGCGGCGATCAACGCGGCGCTGACGATGTTGGCTTAACAGTGTGGAGTTGCTGAAAGATGCGCATTGTCTCGCTTCTGCCTAGCGCTACTGAGATCGTATGTGCACTCGGTATGGCGGAGCAGTTAGTTGGTCGCTCGCACGAGTGCGACTATCCTGAGGTAGTCAAAACCTTGCCTGTTTGCACAGCGCCGAGGTTCGATCCGCACGGCAGCAGCGCAGAGATCAACGCGCGCGTGCGCGAGGTGCTGCGCGAAGCGCTCTCGGTCTACCGTGTGGATGAGGCGCTCTTGCAAGCATTACAGCCTGACGTGATCATCACGCAATCGCTATGCGAGGTGTGCGCGGTCAGTTTGGCGGATGTGCGACAAGCAGTCTGCGCTTGGTCAGCAGCGACGCAAATCGTCTCCCTTGAGCCGAACCGGCTGGGCGATGTGTTCATGGATATCCAGCGCGTGGCAGAGGCGCTCGGCGTCCCTGAGCGCGGCGCTGAGGTCGTAGCGGCGCTGCGAGCGCACATGGCGGTGATCGCTGAGCGCGCGCGCCCGCTGCCCGATAAGCCAACGGTCGCCTGCATAGAGTGGATCGACCCGCTGATGGC
>JAGHYP010000138.1 GCA_017743585.1 Chloroflexota bacterium | reverse complement strand
GCTTTGCCGATCCGACGCTCGACAATAACAGCGCGCGCGTCGTCAGCGATTTCGCTGGCGCCAGTTCCATAGAAGCGCCGAGCGGCACGCCAGTTGGCAACATCGTGGTTGTCGATCCTGTCATTGTCAAGCTGGTCGATCCTGCGCTGGCACTGCCAGGTGAGTTGGTCACCTACACGCTGACCGTCACCAATCCGAGTAATGCGCCGGCGAGCGCGGTCGTCGTCTCCGACACTGTGCCTGCCGTGCTACAGATCATCAGCGCCACGGCGACGCAAGGCACGTTCACCATCAGCGGACAGGTCGTCATCTTCAACGTTGGCACGGTCAATCCAGGTCAAGTGGTGACGCTGACCGTCACAGCGCGCCTGCGCGACGACGCGCCTGCGCCGAGCGACGTGACCAACACGGGCGAGCTGCGCCATCAGACGGGCAATCCGCGCACCAGCTCGGCAGTCTTGCGCATCACGCGCGGACGGCTGCCGGCGACTGGTCTGCCGCCTGCTGAGCCATCTGGCGCGGCTGAGGCGCTCGGACTGCTGATCGCGGGCGTCTTGCTCATCGTGAGCGGCATGTTGCTCTGGTCGCGCTTGCGCCGTCGTTAATTCAATCTGAGCCTAGCATCTGCTCTGTCTCTCAGCAGGGCAGATGCTGTTTTCAGTGCGTGCAGAGGCAGTTTATGTATCGTTATCGTTCGCGTCGAGGCAATTCGCTCAATCCATTGGCTGCGCTGCTGATCGTGATCGGCGTCGTAGCAGTCTACTCAGCTTTTGATCGTCTGAATCGTCCGCAGCCGCCGGCGGAGGCAGCGCCGACACGCGTTCAGCCGACTCAAACTCAAGTCGCCGTCGCGGCCGCTGCGCAGGCGACGCCCTTGCCGAGCCGCAAGTTGCCTTTCCGCGTGGCAGCCCCCAGCGTGAACTTGTTGGCGGATATCGTGCCGCTCTACTTCGATATGAGCATTGATACGTGGAATCTGAGCCACCTGTACAATCAGGCAGGGCATCTGGAAGGCACGGCGAACTTGGATGAGGGCGGCAACTTCGTGTTGGCAGGGCACGCCGAGCTGGGCGACGGCCTGCCAGGCCCGTTTGCGCGCATCGGCGAGCTGCGGCAGGGCGATCTGATCAGCATCTTCCGCGAGAACGCCGCCGGCACTGAGATCGTGCGCTATGTTGTCACTGAAGTCTTGACCGTCGCGCCCGATGATTTCAGCGTGATCCGCAATCGCGGCTATGAAGAGCTGACCTTGATCACCTGCGCCGAGTGGGACGCGCACAAGCGCGAGTATCTGAAGCGCGTGGTGGTGCGCGCGCGCCGCTTGTGAGCGCGCTGCTAAGCTCTAAGCTAAGCTAAGCTGATGTAAATGCGCTTGTTCAGCCTGCCTTTGCTCTTGTAATCGCTGACGCGAATCGTGCCGACCTCAGCTGTGTTGCGCACGTGCGTGCCGCCATCGGCTTGCACATCCAGACCTTCGATGCTCACCACGCGCACATGGCTGAGGTTCGGCGGCAGCAAGTTGACCTTGGTGCGGATCAGGTCAGGGATTTGGAAAGCCTCTTCGCGCGGCAAGATGCGCACGCTGATCGGGCGCGCCGCCGCGACTTCAGCGTTCAGCGCCGCCTCAACTCGGCGCACGAAGTCGCTGTGCAACGTCTCAAGTTCGAAGTCAAGGCGACCTTCGCCCGGCTCCATGTTGCCGCCAGTGACCTGCGCGCCGTAATCGCGGAAGATGACCGCGCTCAAGATGTGCAATGCCGTGTGCGTGCGCATCAGCAAGTAGCGGCGCTCCCAATCCAGCTGACCGACGACCGCCGCGCCAACTGGCGGCAACGGCGATTCGGGCGCCAGATGATGCAGAACCTGCCCATCTGCGCGTTTTTGGACTTTCAGCACGCGATGCGGCACGCCGTTCACCATCAGCGTGCCGAGATCGCACGGCTGACCGCCGCCGCCGGGGTAGAACGCCGTCCGAGTGAGCACGACGGCGTGTTCAGCTTCCTCAACGGCGCTCACAACTGCATCGAAGGTCTGAATGTAGCTATCTTGTGCGTAGAGCAGTTCAGTCATCGGCTGTGTGTCGCCCTCAAAGGTGAGCTGAAGCGCGCGACCGGGCTTAGCTGGGCAAGGCGCCTGAGATAGTGCTATAGAGGTTGCCCACGGTTGCGCCGAAGACGGTCAGAATGATGACGATGACAATTGCCACAAAAACAAGGATCATTGCATACTCAACCAGCCCTTGACCGCCCTCTCTCGGTAGGTATAGCATAATTCACCTGCCTTGCTCTAATGGCGGATAAGTAGCCTCATCATACGCCACTTTGCCGTTGCTTGGCAAGGTTTTCTAACCGTGCGCGGAAAGTTCAGCGTGCGCCGCCTTTTGAGGAGCTGAAAAGGCGGGAAAATCGCTATAATTCAAGCTCGGCTGCACACACGCACGCTACACAGATGCACGGTACATAAGATCAAGGTGAGCTGAGGTGATGTTTGACGAACTAGAGCGCTTGTATCAGACGGCGAGCGCCGCCCTTGCCGAGAGCAAAGACTCCGCTGCGCTGGAAGCGTGGGAGAGCGCTTACATGGGGCGCAAAGGGGCCGTGACCTTGGCGCTGCGCGCCATAGGCAGCCTGCCCAAAGAGGAGCGCGCCGCTTACGGCAAGCGCGCCAATGAAATTCGCGATGCATTGGCGCAAGCCTACGCGCAGCGCGCCGAGCTGGTGCGCAACCAAGAGCTGGCACGCCAATTGGAGAGCGGCGCCATCGACGTGACCTTGCCCGGCATCCGTCCTGTGCAAGGCGGGATTCATCCTGCCACGCGCACCTTGCGCGAGATCGCCGAGATCTGGCGCGAGATGGGCTTCCAAATCTTCCGCACGCGCGAAGTGGAAGATGATGAGACCAACTTCGAGTTGCTGAACATTCCGCAGCATCATCCCGCGCGCGATATGTGGGATACGTTTCACACCACCACGCCCGGCGTGATCCTGCGCACGCACACCTCGCCCGGTCAGATTCACGCCATGCGCCGCTACGCCCCCAAACCGATCCGCGTCATCTTGCCCGGCATGTGCTACCGCTACGAGCAGATCTCAGCGCGCAAGGAAATTCAATTCAACCAAGTGGAAGGCCTCGCCATCGGCGAGAACATCCGCCTGAGCGACCTGAAAGGCACGATCACGGCGTTCGCGCGGCGCATGTTCGGCGCCGATCGGCGCGTGCGCTTCCGCGGCTCATACTTCCCGTTCACCGAGCCGAGCATGGAAGTGGACGTGGAATGCATGCTGTGCGACGGGCGCGGTTGCTCTGTGTGCAGCGGCACGGGCTGGCTGGAGATCGCCGGCTGCGGCATGGTGCATCCGACCGTGCTGCGCAACGGCGGCTACGACCCCGCGCGCTTCAGCGGCTTCGCCTTCGGCATGGGCCCAGAGCGCATCACGATGCTCAAATATGGCATCACGGATATCCGCTACTTCTGGAGCAACGATGTGCGCTTCCTGACGCAATTCTGAGGCGCGCGCGCCCTGCGGCGCTGCGGAGTGACCAGTCATGTTCGCTCGCGCAGCTCGGCGGCGCTCAGCGGCAATCAGGGATTGCGAAGGCAGAGACCTCAGCGCACTCGACCAACGGGCGCGTTTGACATCCCACCTTTGCGCAGGTACATTATTGTAGGCCTCACGCCGGCAGGACAAAGCGACTAGAAAGCGGCTAGAACCGGCGTGCAGCCCAAGCGCAGGGCTGCACAAGAGGCACAAGCACTTCAATCAGGAGCAGCTCTGACGATGGAGTTTTTTGTCGAAAACGCACGATGGATCGTCTCCGTCATCGCGCTTGGCGGCTTGGTCTTCGCTTTTCGTCAGCGCGCATGGGTGATGCAACAAGATGCCGGCACTGACCTGATGCAAGAGATCGCGCGGGCAGTGCAGCAAGGCGCGGCGGCGTTCCTGCGCCGTGAGTACATCTACGTAGCGATCTTCGTGGTGTTGGTCAGCGCGCTGCTGCTGCTGCTGAGCAGCACAGAAGGCTTCGACCTGAGCCCGTGGACAGTGGTAGCCTTCGTGAGCGGCGCGTTAGCATCGGGCTTGGCGGGCTTCTTCGGGATGCAGATCGCGGTGCGCGCCAACAGCCGCACTGCGCAAGCGGCTGCCAAAAGCCTTGATGGCGGCTTGCGCGTGGCGTTTGCCAGCGGCTCAGTGATGGGGACGACTGTTGTCTCGCTCGCTTTGCTGGGCATCGGCATTTTGATCGTGGTGCTGAGCGGCGTCGCGGCGACGGGCGATACGCTTGGCATCGGCATCGCCCAGAACAAATCGCGCGAGGCGCAAGCCTACCCGCTGCTGATCGCAGGCTTGGGCTTGATCGTGAGCATCGGCTGCACCTTCCTTGTGCGCACGCAAGAGGGCGCGACGCAAGGGCAATTGCTGGGCAGCTTGCGGCGCGGATTGTACACAGCGAGCGCGATCATCGCCGTGCTGATGATCGTCGTGGCGTTGCTGCTGGACTTGGGGATCGGCGTGGCGGTCGCGGCGATTGCGGGCTTGGCGGCAGGCGCGGCAATTGGCTTCTCAACAGAGTACTTCACGAGCGATAACTATCGTCCGACGCGCCACCTAGCAGAGAGCTCAGAAGGCGGCCCTGCGATTGTGATCATTCAAGGGATTGCGCTGGGCATGCTGAGCGTGGTTGTGCCTGCGCTGATCGTGATCGTAGCCACGTTGGCGGCGTACACCTCGGCCGGCTTGTACGGCGTGGCGATCGCGGCGGTCGGAATGCTCTCGACGCTGGGCATCACGCTGGCGACCGACGCCTACGGCCCGGTCGCCGATAACGCGGGCGGCATTGCCGAGATGTCGCACATGGGCAGTGAAGTGCGCGCGCGGACGGATGCGCTCGATGCGCTGGGCAACACAACTGCGGCGGTCGGCAAGGGCTTCGCCATCGGCAGCGCGCTGATGACGGCGCTGGCGCTGATCGCGGCGTTCGTGAGCGTGACGGGCATTCGGCAGATCAACATCCTCGACGCGCGGCTGATCACGGGCTTTGTGCTAGGCGGCATGTTGCCGTTGCTGTTCAGCGCGCAGACCATGACGGCGGTCGGCAAGGCGGCGCGCGGCGTGGTGGTAGAGGTGCGGCGTCAATTTCGGGAGATCCCAGGCTTGATGGAAGGCACCGCCAAGCCCGACTACGCGCGCTGCGTGGCGATCAGCACGGATAACGCGATCCGCCAGATGATTCTGCCGGGCGCGTTGGCGGTCGCCGTGCCCGTGCTGCTGATTCTGGGCGCGCGCTTGGCGCGCGGCACAGATTTCGAGCGCCTGCTCGGCGCGGAGACGATTGTGGGCATGTTGATCGGCTCGCTGCTGGTGGCATTCTTGGTGGCAGTGCTGATGGCGAACGCAGGCGGCGCTTGGGATAACGCGAAGAAGTACATCGAGCGCGGCAACTTGGGCGGCAAAGGCTCAGACGCACATAAGGCGGCAGTGGTCGGCGATACGGTCGGCGATCCGTTCAAAGATACTTCCGGCCCATCTCTGAACATCCTGCTGAAGTTGCTGGCGATTGTCTCGCTGGTGATGGCGCCACTGCTCAAGTAGCATCGGAATTCGCGCCTCATCCTCTGCGCGGCGATGAGGCGCGCTTTTTCTCACAAGCAGGCGCGATCATGGCTGGATTTGTGGCAGCAAATGAGGCGCTGCTCTTCCGCAAGGTGTTCTTGGAAGGCATAGCGGGCAGCGGCAAGACGACCTACGCCGTGCAGCATATGTTGGCGTGGCTGGCGCAAGGCGTTGATCCCTCGCGCCTGCTGATCATAGTGCCGCAAGCGCCGATGGCGCGCCCGTATCAATTGGCGTTGCACAACGCCGCCTACAGCGGCGGCGCGCCGATCATCACGACGTTCGCGGGCTTTGTGCGGCAGGCGGTCAGCGCGTATTGGACGCAGATCGCCGCGTCGCTCGGCGCCGATCCGAACCGCGAGCCGATCTTCTTGAACATCGAGACGGCGCAATACTTCATGGCGCGCTTCGCCATGCCGCGCATCGCTGAAGGCGAGTTCGCGCTGAGCGAGATGCGCGTGACCCCGCCGCGCATCATCTCGCAAGTGCTGGATAACTTGACGCGCGCCGCGCTGCTGAACGAGCCGCTCGAGCGCATCCCTGAGCGCCTGAGCAACGCATGGGGCAATCGGGACTCAAGCCGACGCGAAGCCTTCAAGCGCACATACGCGCTCGCCGCCGAGTTTAGAGCGCATTGCCTGCAGCACAATCTGCTGGATTTCTCGCTGATGGTCGAGGCGTTTCAGCGTCACATCTATTCCGATCCCGCCTTCCGAGCTTTCCTGCAAACTCGCTTCGATTTCTTGCTGGCGGATAACCTTGAAGAAGACCTGCCGGCGACGCACGATCTCTTGGCGCTGTGCTTGCCATCTGTGCAAGGCGCGCTCCTGATCTACAACGCCGATGGCGGCTTGCGCACATTCCTCGGCGCCGATCCTGAGACGGCGTACGAATTGCGCGCGCTGTGCGATGAACACTTAGTCGCGAGGAACTCGCACGTCATGTCTGACGAGGTGGCGGCGCTTGCCGCAGCCTTCGAGCGCGCGCTCGCGCCGCGCTTTGTGCCTGCGCCCGAGCGAGGGAGCAACTGGCGCGCTGCGCTGACCTACACCTACGAGCGCTTTTACCCGCAGATGATCGAAGGCGTGGCTGACGAGATCGCCAAGCTGATCGCCCAAGGCGTGCCGCCGCGCCAGATCGCGGTCGTTGCCCCTTTCTTGAACGATTCGCTGCGCTTCTCGCTGACCTATGCGCTGCGCCAGCGCGAGCAATTGCGCGGCATTCGCATTCCCGTCCTCACGCATCGTCCGTCGCGCGCGCTGATGGACGAGCCGATCGCGCGCGCCCTGCTCACGCTGACCCTGATCGCGCATCCGCACTGGCTTGACGACGTCACGCTCCTCGCGCCGCCGACGAAAGACGTCGCCGATACGCTCGCGCTGGTGATCGACGACCTCGACCCGCTGCGCGCCGCGCTCTTGGCAGACCTGGTCTACCACAAAAAGCGTGATGAGAGCGGCATTTTGCGCCCTACGCTGACCCCCTTTGCCAAGTTGGCGCCCGGGCAGCAAACGCGGATCGGCTATCGCGTCGGGCAGCGCTACGATGCGCTGCGCGAATGGCTGGAGAGCTACCGCGCCGCTCTAGAGCATGGCGAGAACCTGCCGCTCGATCACTTCTTGCGGCTGCTATTCGATGAAAAATTGGCGCACAAAGGCTATGGCCTGCACAACGA
>JAGHYP010000137.1 GCA_017743585.1 Chloroflexota bacterium | reverse complement strand
GTCGTGAAGGGCAGCTCGGGCAGGCGCGCATCGGGCGGCAAGGCGTCAATCAGCGGCAGCAGGGCGTCAATTTGCCGCTGGGCGTCTTCGCCATACTCAGCCTTGAGCGTCTCGAGCAGCGTCCGCAACGGATGCACGCCGTTGTAGCGATGCACTTTCAGCAGGAGGTTTACGAAATGCGTCAAGAAAACGTTTGTGGCGCCTTCCCAGATAACATCGTTGCGGAAGGCAGCGCTCGGCGTGAACGCGCTATCGAAGCGGCTCATGCGCGCGGAGGAGGTCTGCATGTGCGGCGCGCACAAGTCAATAATTTGGCGGTACTGAGCAGGCGTTAAGCTCATGGCGTGCATCCTTTCAACTGCTTGCGGCAAGTTTGCTCGATTATAACATGCTTTCGCGTCGCGCAAGCGCTATGAAATACCGCGCTTGCAGCAAATTTGTCTGAAAGCTGATAGGGCGCGCAACACTCAACGTCATATCTCATGGCGCTCGCGGCGCTCATCGGCGCTTCAGGACCTCAGGATTGACGACGTTGCGATACTCGCCTTTGAAGAGCGCGTCGAGCGTCTGTTGCGCGATCTGCACAGCGACTTCGTCTTGCGCCTCGAGCGTGCTGGCGCCTAAGTGCGGCGTGTGAATCACGCTCGGCAAGCCGATCAGTGGATTATCAGGTCTAGGCGGCTCTTCTTCGTAAACGTCAAGCGCCGCGCCTGCCACTTTTCCGCTCTTGATCGCATCGGCAAGCGCTTGCTCATCAATTAACGCGCCGCGTGAGTCATTGATAATTCGCACGCCGTCTTTCATCTTTGCAATGCTCTCGGCGTTGATCATGTGATAATTTTCCTGTGTGAGCAAGGCGTGGAGCGATATGAAATCGGCGCGCGCGTAAAGCTCGTCCAGCGAGACCATCTGCACGCCATATGGCGCTGCCACTTCCTGACTGACGTACGGATCGTAGGCAATGATGGTCATCTCAAAAGCGGCGGCGCGCTTCGCCACGGCGCGCCCGACGCGTCCGAAGCCGATCAAGCCGAGCGTCTTGCCGCGCAGCTCAACGCCGAGATAGGCTCTGCGCTCCCATTGACCTGCCCTCAGGCTGCCATCAGCGGCGGGAATGTGCCGCGCGAGCGCCAACATCAGGCCAAGCGTCAGCTCAGCCGTGGCCACTGTGTTGCCGTCAGGCGCGTTCATCACGATCACGCCGCGCTCGGTCGCGGCAGCTAGGTCAACGTTATCCACGCCGACGCCGGCGCGTCCGATCAGCTTGAGCTTGGGCGCGGCCTCCAGCACGGCGCGGTCAACTTTGGTCGCGCTGCGAATGATGAGCGCATCGGCATTCGGGATGGCGGCAAGCACTTCTTCGCGGCTCATCTTGGCCGCTGCCTGTACAGTGACGCCTTCGGCAGCTTCCAGCAAGCGCAAGCCTGCCTTATCGAGATTATCAGGGACGAGAATGTGGTACATGCTCTGCAATCTTTCACTTGAGTGCGGACACAACGCTTGATTCTGCCTGTGCGCGCCGAGAGGCGCAAGAGTGGCGCGGCTGCGCGCGCTCTGATATGCTTGAGCTGAGCGGTTCAGGAGATCGGATGAAATGCGCATGTATCGCATTCGCTTCAGGCGCAGCGCGCAAGATCGCGTTCTGGGCGGCGTTTGCGGCGGCGCAGGCGCTTGTCTAGGCATCAGCAGCTGGTGGATACGCGCTGTGTTCGCCGTCCTGCTGCTGACCAACTATGCTTTTGCGCTGCTGCTGTACGCCCTGCTCTGGCTGAGCGTTCCGCCGCAACGCATGGTTGATCTGCCGCCTATTGCGCGCCCTGATGAGCCGAGGCCGCGCCTGTGCAGCAGCCCTGAAGGCGTGCTGACGTTAGGCGGTCTGGCGATTGCGGCCGGCGTGGTGGTGCTGGCGGAGACGAGCGGCGTGCTGCGGCTGAGCGGCGGCGGCAATCTATTGGCGCCGCTGATGCTGGCGTTGATCGGCTTGAGCCTATTGCTGAAAGCGCCGAGGAATGCGCCATGACCGCGCTTGATCGCCTGAGCCTGCCTGTGATCGTGCTACTGGCTGCTGCGCTGTGGATCGCGCACTCGTTGAATCTCATCCCGCCTGCGCTCGCCGATTTGCTCGCTCGCGCCGCGCCTGCGCTGCTGATCGCGCTCGGCTTGGCGCTGCTCCTAGGCAGGCGCGCGCCCTACGGCAATTGGATGGCGCTCGGCGTGACTTTGGCGCTGGTGAGCAGCGTGGCTGCGATCAGCTTCAACCGCGAGGCAGGCACTTTCCGCGAAGATTACATCGAGACGCTGGACTACACGCTGCCGCCGAACGTGGTGGCCGTTCGCCTGAGCGCTGAGCTGCGCCGCACGGAAACCTCAGTGCGCGCCGCTGAAGGACGCGCGCTGAGCGGCGAATTCCGTGGCAGCCTTGAGAGCCTACTGACGCCGAGCTATCGCGTGGAAGGCGACGTCGCCGTGCTGACGATCCAAGAGAAGCGGCGCGGAGGCTTGCTGACACTTGAGCAGGTCGGACGCGGGCGCTTGACGTTGCACTTGCCTGCCGCAGTAACTGTGGAGGAGTTGACGATCAGCGCAGCAGAAGGCAATTTGACGCTCGAAGCAGAGCGCTTGACGTTGCGCAACGTGCAGATCAAGCTGAGCAGCGGCGATCTGAGCGCACAATTCGGCAAATCGGTCGGCTTGCTGGCAGACCTGAAAGCGAGCGGCGCGATTGCCGTGCGCATCCCCGCTGAGCTGGCGGCTGAGATCGCGTTGCGCGGCAACGGCGCCAACGCGCCGCGCTTCGATGAGGCGGTTTACACACGGCGCATTGACAACGTGCTAGTGCCGAGCGGCGCAGCCGAGACGCAAGCGCAGCTCACGTTGGAAGCGGGCGGCACGATCACAGTTGAGTAGCGGCGAGGTATGCTATTCTCCCCTCTTGCAACAGGTGCAAGACCTCTGTCTCATCCAACGCGCTGCCGCTGCCCGGATGCACCAGACAAGCGCCCGGCTTGCACAGCGCCGCCTCTTGGTGACGCGCGCCGCGATCCGTCAGGAACAGCATGTTGTACGCCATTCGGTAAAGCAAACCAACAGATTTCGTTCAGCGCATCATGCTTCGGATGTCGTCCAATGTGATCCAGCCGGCGCGCACTGCCATCAGCGCCGCCTCAGAGCGATTCCTCACGCCCAGCTTGTCAATCGCATTTTTCAGCAAGCGCGGCACGCTGCTCTCATCAATGCCCAGCCGCTGCGCGATCCGATCGTTCTCTTCGAAGCCCGCAGCCACGCAACGCAGCACGGCATGCTCATCCTCGCTCAGCGGATTGCCCCGATCCATCGCGCGCAGGCCTTCCACAATGCGCTCTGCCACACCTCGCCCGAGCACGGTCGCCCCTGCGTAGACATCTTTCACAGCGTTCACCACTTCCTGCTCAGTGGCAGTTTTCAAGATGTAGCCGTTGGCACCGCTGCGCAGCGCGCGCATGATGCAAGGCGTCTCATCGCGCGCAGTCAGCACCAGCACGCGGATGCTCGGATTCATGTGCTTGATCTGCGGCAGGGCGTCCAAGCCGCTTAGATTCGGCATGTTCAAGTCCAGCAGCAGCACGTCAGGCTGGTGCCGACGGCACATCTCAATCGCCTCTAGGCCGTCGCTTGCCTCGCCGACCACCGCGATATCGCCTGAGAGTTCAAGGTAAGCCGCCAGCGGCGTGCGCAGGCTCGGATGATCATCGGCAAGCACGGCGCGGATGCGCGGCTTGGCAGGAATTTCTGCAGGCGCGGCCGCTCGGCTTGCAGGCGCGAGCGCGGCCTCCAGCGCGGCTGCCATCTCGAGCGCAGTGGCGAAGCGCTGCTCGGGCTGCTTGGCGAGCGCTTTCAAAATGACCGCTTCCAAGCCGCGCGGCAAGTCCTTGACCAGCTGACTAGGCGGCTGCGGCGCTTTGGTCACTTGCTGAATCAAGATTGACGTGATGTCATCGGCATCGAACGGCAGCCGGCCTGTGACCATTTCGTACAGCACGACGCCGAGCGAGTACAGGTCAGTGCGTTGATCGAGCGGCTTGCCTTGCGCCTGCTCAGGGGAGAGATACGCGGGCGTGCCGATGATCGAGCCGTGCGCGGTCAGACGCTTTTGGCTGCCGTCGAGCGGAATGGCAAGCCCGAAGTCCATGATTTTGATGGTATCCTCATGCGTGACGTAAATGTTAGCGGGCTTGATATCGCGATGGATGAGACCTGCCCGATGGGCATAGTCAAGCGCTAGGCAAATTTGGCTGCCGAGCCGTACCGCTCGCTCAGGGCTGCACGGGATGAACTCAGAAAGCGGCTTACCGCGCACCAGCTCGACAACTAAGTAATAATCATCGCGGTCGCGTCCATAGTCGAAGATCAGCATGATGCTAGGATGATTCAGGCGCGCAGAGGCTTGCGCTTCCCGCTCGAAGCGTTGGCGCGCGGTAGCGTGAACGTGCGGATGCAGCACCTTGATCGCCACTGGACGCTTGAGCAGCAAATCTACGCCGCGATAGACAGCCGAGGTGGCGCCTTCGCCGATTAATTCTTCCACCAAATAGCGATCATTCAGTTTCTGCCCGATTCTGGCCATGTGAAGAAATGCCTCGCTGTGCTGAAGCAGCGCTTGTGCGATCGCGCGTGCGATCTTGTGTGCGATCAAGGCGCGAAAAGCTCCTACCGGGTGCACGCAGCGCCTGTGGTCAGCCTATTATAGTCTAGCGCAAAAGGCGCGAATCGTGCGCGCCCATTTTGGAATTGCACGACCTCTGTGACAAATCGATCCGAGCCTTGTGATAAATTGCACTTGGCAAGGCGCTCAAAATTCTCTAAAATCTCAGTATCCCTCAGGCTTTGGTAGATTTTATAGGGTTCGCGCTATGCAAGCAGAGCTTGACAGCCGCTCGGCGGGGCTTGGTCTGGCGGCGACGACGCAGGTGCGCGCTGAAGGCACTGCTCGCGACTTGAGCGTGCTGCGCAACATCAAGATAGGCACATTCCACATCGGCTCGTCACTAGCGGATATCCTTGCCTCAGGCGTTTGGAACCGCATCATGATCAAGGAGCTGGGCTTCGCAGCGACGCCGATCGCCTTGCTCCTATCGCTACGCTACTTCTTGGCGCCGCTCTCGATCTGGGTCGGGCAGCGCTCGGATGTGACCAATTGGCGCGGCTATCGCAGGCTGCCTTACGTCTGGGGCGGCAGGTTGGTGATGGCGCTCAGCTATGTGCTGCTCGGCGTGGCAACGCTTGAGCTTGCGGGCAGCTACAATCCTTGGATGCGCGATTTTTCGCTTGGCCTGATGAACATCACGGTCACGACCAATCAGGGCAGCGTGCTGGGCTGGCTGGGCGTGGTGGTGGCGCTGGTGATGTTCACCATCGGCTCTACTTTCAGCAGCACCACCTTTCTCTCGCTGGTGTACGATCGGACGCCCAAGCACCAGCGGACGCGGGCGATCAGCGTGATTTGGTTCTTCTTGATTCTCGGCTTCGCGGTCGCGGGTGTGCTGTACAGCCGTCTGTTGCCTGAGTACTCGCGCGATGGCTTCCTCTCCTTGATGTTGATCGCGCCGGCAGTCATGCTGGGCTTGTGGATCTTCTCGCTGATCGGCGAGGAAGTGCCGATCAAGCGGAGCGCCGAGCGCAGCGCCAAGCAGCCGACTGAGTCGTTCTGGCAGACCATGAAGCAGGTCTGGGCGAGCCGCCAGACGCGCTTATTCTTCCTGTTCCTCGCGCTGACCAATGGCTTGTTCTACACGCAAGACGTGTTGTTAGAGCCATTCGCGGGGCAAGTCTTCGGGATGCCGCTCTCGACGACCAATCGTTTCTCGGCTTACTGGGGCAGCATGACCTTGCTCGCGATTGTGCTGAGCCTGATCGCAGCGCGGCGCTTCCCGCAGCACGTCAATAACATGACTCTCTCGCGCTGGGGCGTCATGTTGTTGGTGGCGACCTTCGCGATGTTCGCCTTTTCCGCCATGCTGCGGATTCGTCCGCTGGTCACCATCGGCCTGGTCACGATGGGCTTGGGCTTGGGCATGTGGACGGTTGGCACGCTCGGCTTGATGATGGCGATGACGCGCGCGTGGGGCGCGGGGTTGTACCTTGCCTTGTGGACGGTCGCCTCGACGTTGGCGCGCGGCTCAGGCGTGGCGCTGGGCGGCGTGATCTTCGACGTGGCGCTGGTCTTCGTCGGCGGCGATAAGGCGGCTGCCTACGGCGGCGTCTTCCTGCTGCAGAGCGTCGGCTTCATAGGGACGTTGTTCCTCTTGGCGCAAATCAGTTTGGCTGAGTTCGAACGCGAGGCGCCGCAACGCGAGATCGTCTTCGCCGATGGCATAGGCTGAACAGCACAGCGCCGATTTTCGCGAGAGGTTCAGGGCGCGCCTTGTGTTTCCCGCACAGGGCGCGTCCTTAATTTTGAAGAGCATCCCCAAATCTGAACTTTCGGTGAGCGTCGCTTGCTAAGCCTGAGCAATTTCCCTAACATAGCTTTATGAGCGTGGTGCGTTGTGAAGTGAATTGAGACGAGCATGCGTCGTGTTGGCATGATTTTAGTTGGCTTGCTGGCGGCAAGCGCGTTGCTATCGCTGGCAGGCGTTTTCGTGCCGCTAGAGAGCGGCGTAGCGCAAGGAGAAGCGACAATGACTGCCACGCCGATGCGAAGTTACGCCGGCAAAGTCCGAGCACCTGATTTCCCCGCCGGCCTGGATTGGCTAAACGTGCCTGAGCCGCTGAGCATGGCGCAATTGCGCGGCAAGGTCGTGCTGCTGGACTTCTGGACGTATGGCTGCATCAATTGCATTCACGTCATCCCTGATCTCAAGCGGCTGGAAGCGGAATTCCCTGACGAGCTGGTGGTGATCGGCGTGCATAGCGCCAAATTCTCCAACGAGGGCGAGACCGAGAACATCCGCTACATTGTCAAGCGCTATGGCATCACGCATCCCGTGGTGAACGACCGCAACTTTGTGATGTGGCAGGCTTATGGCGTGCGCGCGTGGCCTACGTTCATGCTGATCGACCCGCAAGGCAAGATTCTAGGCTACTACAGCGGCGAGGGCGTCTATGAAGCGATGCAGCCTGTCATCGCGGGCATGATCGCTGAATTCGACGCCAAGGGCTTGATCGACCGCACGACGTTGCGCCTGACGCCCGAGGCGGCACGGCGCGCGCCCTCGCTGCTGGCGTTCCCGAGCAAGGTGCTGGCGGATGCGCGCGGCAAACGGCTCTTCATCGCTGATACTAACCACAATCGCGTGATCGTAGCCGATTTAGAGACCTATGCCG
>JAGHYP010000136.1 GCA_017743585.1 Chloroflexota bacterium | reverse complement strand
CGCTCGCACCATGCTTCGAAAGCCTGCCGCGCGCTGGGATCGGCGCGCTCTTTGAAGCGCACATAGGCGAGATCGAGCTTTTGCTCGTGATAGGGGATCACCTCGCCGTAGCGGACGGTATGCTCAGGGAAATTTGGCGCGTCGGCGAGGTCGCTTGGCTCAAGCCAGCCATCTTCGACCAGTTTATCGAGGCTGATCAAGTTCGGATTGCCCGCGAAGGCGGAGAGAGTCTGATAGGGCGAATCGTAGATGATGGTCGGACCGAGCGGCAGGACTTGCCACAGCGATTGCTCTGCCGCGACTAAGTAATCCACGAAGCGGTAGGCGAACGCTCCCAGATCGCCGATGCCGTAGCGAGCGGGCAGCGAAGTTGGATGAAGCAAGATGCCGCTGGCGCGCGGGAAGCACATGAATGTTCAGCTCCGAGTGGATGGGGTTGCACATCGCCCCAATTATACTCGATTTTGCGAGGCGCGCTCGGCGCGCAGAATGCCTGCCGTGCGTCCACAACTCGCGTTGCGAACGCGTTGCCGTTATAATGCAAAGACTTAAAGTTCAGGGCGCTTGCTCAAAGGAGCGTTGAGATGCATCTCGGTCCAACCGAATTGTTGATCATCTTGGTGATCATTGTGGTGCTGTTCGGCGCGGGGCGCATCGGGCGGCTCGGCCGTGAGCTTGGCACGGCAGTCCGCGAGTTCAGGCGCGGCGTGAGCGAGGGCGATAAACCCGCTGAAGAGCAGAACCGCGATCTGGCCAATCCTAAAGCCTGAGCGGCGTCTATTTTACTTCATCTGTGACGCAGCGCTAGCTAGGCGGCTACACGCCGCTCGGCACACTGATCGCTGCGCTGCGCTTCGGCGCATTTGCTGCGCTGGAAACGCGCTTGGGCAGCTTTGATGTGCCTTCGCAGCTGCCGCAGATGATTCCAATACCTAGCCACGCTCATCGCGCTCGTGATCTACGCTTGGCGGCAACGGCTGAAGGCGACTTAGCGCGCAAGCTATCTCGCCTCACTGCACAATCCGCACGTATAATTTTTCGCTCGGCGTGCTGAGCGAGCGCGCCATAGCGTCGCCGTGCGTGCAGATCAGCGCTGAGGAAATCAGCACTCTGGCGCGGCGCGGCGTCAAAGTCGCCTTGGTGCCGCTTTCCAGCTGCGAGGTTGGCGGCATGATGGTCAACAGGTAGTGGCGCGAGTTGCCCAACGATCCGCGTGCTGTGCGCGCCGCGACACGCCAACAAGCCGCGCGCTTGTGGAAATGCCAGCGGACGCGCTAGGATCGCACGCTATTCAGAGAGCGATTGGCATCGCAGCATGTCAGAAACTCAACACAGCCTCAAAAGCGTTTACGAGCTGATCGGCGAAGCAGCTATCGAGCGCTTGATCGCCGCTTTCTACCGTCGCGTCAAGACAGACCCTGTGTTGCGTCCGCTCTATCCCGAAGATCTGGCAGGCGCTGAGCGCCGCCTGCGCTTGTTCGTCATTCAATACTTCGGCGGACCGCCGCATTACAGCGCCGAGCGCGGACATCCGCGCCTGCGGATGCGCCACGCGCCTTACGCAATCGGTCAGGCTGAGCGCGACGCATGGCTCTCGGCGATGCTTGCCGCGCTCGAAGAGGCGCAAATTGGCGAGCCCGCCTATAGCCAAATGCGCCAGTACTTTGAGAACGCTTCGACTTTCATGATCAATCAGCCGTCGCGCGGCATTCTGCGCGAGTCTGAGCCATGAGCAAGCGGAAGCGCGCCTCCGCCAACGCTGCGCCGAAGATTGACCTGCTCACGCGCCTTGCCACATGGCTCGGCAAGCGGTCGCGACCGCTGCGCATTGTCCTCGCTGCGCTCGCCGCGCTCATCCTGACCGCTGTGATCGCCCTGTTGTTGTTCAGCGTGTTCTTCCGCGCGCGCGCTGACCAAATTGACGTCGCGCTCGCCAATGCGCTCCTGCTCGGAACGGCGATCATCGGCGCGGCGTTCTACTGGCTCGGCTGGCGGCTGATGGTCGGCTTTGAGTTCAGCGAGACGCCGCTGCAGATCGGCAAGGCGGCTGCGCTGTATGTGCTGTTCAGCGCCTTGCTCGCGCTCGGCGCGCTGATCTGGTCGCTTGTGTCACTGGCTGAGGCGTTCAGCGCACCATGAAAGGCTTGTATCACATGCTGCGGAAGATTCACAAATTGCTCGGTGCGCTTTTGATTGCCCCGCTCGCGGCGTGCGGCGCGCCTGAGCCGACGCCGACACCCACACTCACGCCCACACCCACGCCGAGCAACACGCCGCGCCCGACTCTCACTTTGCCGCCGACGTGGACGCCGACCGTCTTCGTGACCAACACGCCACGCGCTGCCTTGCCGACGCTGAACATACGCCCGACCATCACGCCGGCTGCGCGCCGCACTGAAAATCTCGGCGCGCTGGTCGCGACGCCCATCGGCGGGCCGCCGACTGTTGCGCCTGATCACATCTTCGACGTCGCCTGTCTGGCGTTTGCGCGCAGCGCGCCGACTACAGGCTTGATCGCTGATCGGGAGACCAATGGGCAGGTCTCGTGGACGCCTGTGGAAGGCGCGGAAGGCTATCGCGTCTGGCTGCTCTCGCCTGCCAAGCGCTATGTCTTCGTTCAAGACGTGACTGAGACAACGGTCACGTTCAAGCGAGAACTCTTCACAGGGCTGGGCAACTACGCTTGGGAAGTGATGCCGCTACGGAATGGCGATCGCTTCTGCCAGAGCCTGACCGGCGTGATCGTTGTGCGCTTTGGCAACTGAGCGCGCTATACTCAGCGCAACGCGCAAAAAGTGTGAGGAGTGTTTGAGATGGGCATTGCAACAGCGCCGCGTACGCTCACCTACGACCAAATTGTGCAGGCGCTTGGCGATAAAGCAGATTACTTGCTCAAGCACACCTGCCAGACCATCAGCCGCGATCAGCTGTACTTGCCTTCGCCCGATTTCGTAGATCGCGTCTGGGCGCTCAGCGACCGCCCGCCGCAGGTCTTGCGCAGCTTGCAGCAGCTGTTCAACGCAGGTCGCTTGGCAGGCACGGGCTACCTCTCGATCCTGCCTGTGGATCAAGGCATTGAGCATTCAGCCGGCGCGTCCTTTGCCAAGAATCCCGCTTACTTCGATCCTGAAAACATCGTGCGCTTGGCGATTGAAGGCGGCTGCAACGCCGTCGCCTCGACCTTCGGCGTCTTGGGCGCGGTGGCGCGCAAGTATGCGCATAAGATTCCGTTCATTGTCAAGATCAATCATAACGAGCTGCTCAGCTATCCGAACAGCTACGATCAGGTCATGTTCGGCATGGTTAAGCAAGCTTGGGATATGGGCGCAGTGGCGATTGGCGCGACGATCTACTTCGGCGATCAGCTCAGCAAGCGCCAATTGGTGGAAGTGGCTGAGGCGTTCTACCGTGCGCACGAGCTAGGCATGGCGACCGTGCTGTGGTGCTACGCGCGCAATCCTGCTTTCAATGTCAATGGTGTCAATCACGAGACCAGCGCTGATATCACCGGGCAAGCGAATCATCTAGGGGTGACCATTCAGGCGGATATCGTCAAGCAAAAACTGCCGACGGGCAACGGCGGCTACAAGGCACTCAACATGGGCGGCTCGACGTACGGCAGGCTGGATGAGCGCATCTACACGCAGCTGACCACTGATCATCCGATTGACCTGACGCGCTATCAGGTCGTCAACAGCTACATGGGGCGCGCTGGGCTGGTCAGCAGCGGCGGCGCCAGCGGCGAGAATGACTTCGCCGAGGCGATCATGACGGCGGTCATCAACAAGCGCGCCGGCGGCATGGGCTTGATCAGCGGGCGCAAGGCGTTCCAGCGTCCAATGGCGGAAGGCGTGGCGCTGCTGCACGCTATTCAGGATGTTTATCTATGTGAAGAGATCACGGTCGCTTGAAGCCAGCGCACGCTGCCGCTCTTGCGCCGCTGCAGGAGCGGCAAAATTCTTTTCACAAGGGATTTTTGACCTCTATGCGGCTCGGTTTGATGCTCGGCTATAGCGGCGCGCGCATCGAGCTGCCCCTGGCGCTGATCCAAGAGGCAGATCGGCTCGGCTACTACGCCGTCTGGACGTCGGAAGCGTACGGCTCGGATGCAGTGACGCCCTTGGCGTGGATCGGCGCGCTGACTCAGCGCGTGCATCTCGGCACAGCAGTGATGCAGATTCCCGCGCGCACGCCTGCCACCACTGCCATGACCGCTATCACGCTCGATCAGCTCAGCGGCGGGCGTTTCCTGCTCGGCCTAGGGCTATCCGGTCCGCAGGTGGTGGAAGGCTGGCACGGTCAGCCATACAGCAAGCCGCTAGCGCGCACGCGCGAGTATGTGGCAATTCTGCGCGCCATCTTCCGCCGCGAGGCGCCGCTGGTTTTTCAAGGCGAGGTGTATCGCGTGCCTTACAACGGCGCGGATGCCACTGGCTTGGGCAAGCCGCTCAAGAGCATCATCCACGGACGCGCCGATTTGCCGATCTACCTCGCCGCCATCGGGCCGAAAAATGTGCAGCTCGCTGCTGAGATCGCCGATGGTTGGCTGCCGATCTTTTTCTCGCCGTATCGCTACAGCGAATATCGCGAGGCGATTGAGGCAGGCTTCGCAGCGGCAGGCAACGGAAAAGGCTACGCGCAGTTCGATATCGCGCCGATCGTGCCTGTCGTGCTTGGCGATGACCTTGAGGCGTGCTTTTTGAGCCTCAAGCCATTTTTGGCGCTGTACATCGGAGGCATGGGCGCGCGCGGCAAGAATTTCTACTACGATCTGGTGTGCCGCTACGGCTATGAGGCAGCAGCGGAGCGGGTTCAGACGCTTTATCTGGAAGGAAAGAAGATGGAAGCCGCGCTGCAAGTGCCTGACGCGCTCGTAGATGAAGTGGCGCTATGCGGCACGCCCGAGCGCATTGCAGATCGGCTTGCGGCATGGCGCGATGTGCCGATCACCACGCTCAACCTGCAGACGAACGACATCCGCGCTGTGCGCCTGCTCGCAGAGCTGGTCTTGTGAAGGCGCTAGACCGACCAATCCAGCGCTGCCGCCGACCATTGGCGGCGCGTCAGAGCGAGCGCAATGAGCGCGATGAACGGCAGCAAGAAGAGCGTCGGATGCTCAAACTTGCCTTCGCCAATGGTCAGCAAGAAGTACAGCCACGGCAGCACGAAGAGCGCTGCCAGCACGCTGATCATCACGCCGTAGCGCCGCTGCCGCGCCCAGTCGCGCAGATAGAACATCAGCGGCAGCCAAAAGACCACAAAATGCGGCGTCGCCGTGCGCAAGCCGATCACGTGTGTCAGCGTCAGCGTCAGCATCAGTGTCCACGCGAAATGCCCAACCGTGCCATGCCGCAACGCTTGCCACCACGCCCACAACATGACGAGCGCGCCTAGAACGTTCAAGCCGACCTCTGCCCAGCGCCCCAAGCCGAGCAGGTAGTCTGTCACAACCCAGATCGGCGTCGAGACTCTGATGTAGCTCGGGTAGAGCGTCAATTGATACAGGAAGCCTTCTACCCAATTCGGCTGCAATAGGAACGATGAGCCGATCAGCGCCGCCATTCCGACGCCGAACGCGCCGATCGCGCGCCAGCGCCGCCGCGCCATAGCCCACACCAGCAAGAACAGCACGATGAGGACGCTCATTTGCGGCTTGAAGGTTGAGAGCGCCAGCAGCGCGCCTGCCAAGCCGTCGCGCCGCCGCACAAACGCCCAGATCGCCGCCACTTGCAGCAGATAGACCAAATGGCTGACCTGACCCAGCACCAAGCCGCGTGCCGCAGGATACGCCAGCAGGCTCAGCAGCGCTAACGCGGCCACAGTCAGCGGACGCGGGCGCCATTTGAGCAGATCGAGGATCAGCGCGAGCGCGCTGATCAGACAGACTTCAAGAAAGACTAGCCAAGCCGCAGTCGCCCAAGCGTACTCGGTGTGGATGAACGGATAGACGAAGTAGATCGCGTAAAATGGATAGGCGAAGTGATTAGGCTGCTCATCGGGCAAGGCGGCGCGCCCGAAAATGCGCGTCTGAATGGCGAGACTGGTCTGCGCGCTGTAAGGATCGAGTCCCTCATAGAAAAACAGGCGCGAGGCTTCCCAGACCGTCAAATAATCGTTGAAGCCGGGATACGGCCGCGTGAAGAGCTGATATGAAGCAATGACGTTCGCGATCAGGACAACGCCGATCACGAGCGCGGCGATCAAGCGCCCTGACCTCATTCGTCACCGCCATCCAAAAGCCAGCGGCGCAGGCGCGGGCGCACGCGCACGTGAAACAGCCGATACGCGCCGAACAAGCCGAAAGCGAACAGCGTGAAGAGCGCGCCATTGCAGAACGCGCCTTGCAACGCTTGTAAGATCAGCGCTGCTTGCATCGAGATGCGCCGCCCTTCGCTCAGCGGCAGCGGAGTTGGCGCGATGCCGGCGATAGTTGGGCGCGGCGGCAAGGTCGGCGGCTGCTGAATGAGCGCAGTCGGCGACGGCCCAAGCGTCGGGAAAGCCGTGGCGAGCGGCGGAGTCGGCAAGGCTGTGGCGCTGCGGTTGATCACATTCAGACCTTGCACAACGGTCTGCAAGACTGCGCCGCTGCGCAAAAAGACGCGCAAGCGCAGCTGGTAGACGCCATCAGGCACGGCTGTCGTATCCCACAAGGCAAGCGTGCTGTTCGTCACCTGCTGCGCGATCTCGACAATGGTGAACCACTCAGGCTCAAGGCTGCCCTGCACGGCGTATTCCAAGCGATAGCGCTGAAAATTCGGGCTGGCAGCCGTGCCTTGCACAGTCACCACGCCAACCAATGTCTGCCTAGGCGCGGGCGAAGAGATGATCGCCAAGCCCTCTTCCTGAGCAACGGCAGGCGCGGCGCTCAGGAAGATGATCAGCGCTGAGAGCGCGAGCCAGCGCCCCACATCAACGCCACGCATCTGCCTGTGGCACAAAAATCGGATCAACGGCAGGGATGTTCGTCTGCAACCAATTGCAGAGCGCATCGCGCATCACAATCGCCTCGCTTGAGTAGCGCGAACTGCCGACGATGTTCAGGTCGAGCTGTTTGAGCAGCTCGCGAATCTCCTCGCGCGCGCGCGCTTGCGCCTCGCTCTGCCCGAGCGGCCACCACTCGCCTGTCACGAAGGTGTCGCAGCCCAGCAGCGCTGCCTCGCGCAAGTTCTCAGGCGTGCCGCCCATGCCTGCCACCACTGCCACTTTGCTCACAGCGCGCCCGTTGTGGCGCACGGCATGGTAGCGCAGCGCGGGCAAGTTGTTCACTTCTGCCACGCGCTAGGCAAACTCGTGAAAACCAATCCCGTTCGCGCTGCCGTAAACGCCCG
>JAGHYP010000135.1 GCA_017743585.1 Chloroflexota bacterium | reverse complement strand
GCTCTTGTTCGATCGGCGCGATACGTTCCACGCAGCGGGCGATTTCTACACGCTCGACGGCAGAGCCGGCAATCGCGGCGTGTGGCAGCGCGACGTAGGACAATTCGAGCGAGAGGAGTACGTCTTCAGCGCGTGCGGCGGCGCAGCGGCCTATCGGCGCGCCATGCTCGATCAGATCGGTCTGTTGGATGAAGATTTCTTCTTCAGCATGGAAGATATTGACTTGGCATGGCGCGCACAACTTGCCGGTTGGCGGTGCGTGTACACGCCGAGAGCGGTCGTCTACCACAAGCTCTCAGCAACAGGCGGCGGCGTCACTGCAAGTTTCTACGACGGGCGCAACGCGCTCTGGGTGATCGCCAAAAATTATCCGACCTTTTTGTGGCGCAAGCACTGGCGGCGCGTCCTCACTGCGCAGTTGGCTACGGCATGGCAGGCGTTGAGGGCTTGGCGCGGCGCAGCAGCGCGCGCTAAGTTGCGTGGCATGGCAGCAGGTCTGATCGGCCTGCCGAAGATGCTTCGCAAGCGGCGCGCCATTCAAGCAAGCAGGCGCATCAGCGAAGCGGCGCTCGAAGCGCTGCTCTCGGGCTCGCTGCGCTGAACGTTATGCGCCATTGCCGCCAATAAAGCTAGCTTTTCGGCGCCAGCGCCGCAGCGGCTCGATCTGCGACGGCACTTCGATTGCGAAGAAGCGCGCCTCCTCTGTCAGTTGCACTACCATGTGACGCCCAGAGAAATCGCCAGATGATCGCCTGCGCTGAACGCCAAACCGTCCTCTCGAAACTGTCAGCGCATCCAGCCGAAGAGCCATGCGAACGTGCCGCATAAGCCGATCAGCAACATCAGGCCGAAGCAACCGTAGGCGAGCGCGATGAAGCGCAAGCCGGGCGCTAATCCGCTGCCGAGTAGGGCGCCGAGAAAGCTCGGATTGTGCTCTTGTGCAACAGGTTGCTCTGCCGTGCTGCGCGCTGTGCTGCGCACATGCCAATGCGCGCCTGTGCGCAAGCTACTCCTGCGCCGCGCCGTGCCTGTCGCTGTGCGGCGGACGCTCGGCGGCAACTTCAGGAGCGGATCATCCCAATCGGCGGTTGGATCGGCGCGCTCTGCAGGCTCTGCGTCCAACGGCGGCGGGGTCAGGCCGCTAGCAGCGCGCCTGCGCACGTCGCGCACATAGCGCGAGGCGTCAAAAGCGGCGAAGTCATCGCTCAAGGCGCGCCGGCTCTGCTCGCGCCTTTCATCCAACTCATCTTCGTGGCGTCTGTGGCCGCCGCGCCAATCGCTCACACTTGCACCTCCACGCTCCAGTGAGTATAACACTTTTTGAACTTTTGCCGTATGCTCTAATAAGGTCTGTAACAATAGGCTGAGCGACTTATGCGAGAGAATCCGCTTATTTTGATTGTGGAGGACGAGCCACGCGTCTCACGTTACTTGCGCAGCAGCCTGCAGATGTCGGGCTATGATGCGCTGGTGGCGCCTGATGGCGTGAAGGCGCTCGAGCTGACGCAAGAAAATCGCCCTGATTTGGTGCTGCTAGACTTGCGCCTGCCGCGCATGGGCGGTCTGGAGGTGCTGGAGAACATCCGCCGCGTCAGCGATGTGCCTATCATCGTGCTGACTGCCAACGATTCTGAAGAGGACAAGGTGAGGGCGCTGATGCTTGGCGCTGATGACTACGTCACCAAGCCGTTCGGAGCGCGCGAGCTGCAAGCCCGCATTGTAGCTGTCCTGCGCCGCTATCGCTCTGCTGAGACTGCTGCGCCGCGCGCCACTATCTACGAGAACAAAGACTTACGGATTGATTATGCAGCGCGGCAAGTCACGATCAACGGCAAGGCTGTACATCTGACGCCAACCGAATACCGTTTGCTGGTCACAATGGCGGAGAACACAAATCGCGTCTTGACGCACGACTACCTGTTAGCGCGTGTCTGGGGCGCCGAATACGCCGACGACGTCCACATTCTGCGCGCGACCATCTGGCGGCTGCGCCAGAAAGTGGAGTCCGATCCGACTAATCCTAAGTACATCCTGAACGAGCCGGGCGTCGGCTACCGCTTGCAGCGCCTCACGCCTGACTCTGAAAGCACTGAGGTCTAGCCGCTTCTTCTGTGCAGACGCACAACGGCGAGCTGTGCGTCTGCGCGCCGCTACTCAGAGTCGTCGTCCACAGCGCCTTCATCGGGCTTCAAGCGCGCTTCTACCTCTTCAGCGGTCAAGCCCTCTACCGAGACCATCTTATCGCGTCGATCTTGCCCTGCCACGATCTCAACCGCGCTTTCAGGGACGCCCAGCCGCGCCGAGAGAAATTTGACCAGCGCAATGTTCGCTTGTCCCTCTGCCGGCGAGGCAGTCAAACGGATTTTGACGCTGCCGCTCTCATGGACGCCCACCACTTCATCGCGCGGCGCGCGCGTCACAACTCGCACGGCAAAAGCCGCACCATGCCGCCGATCGGTAATGTTAAACTGTCTCAACTTGCGATTCATGCTCAACTCCTTAGCGTACTTCTGCTCTTTCTACCTGATCATAGCGCAAAAGCGACGCGCGATAACTTGATAACCGTTTTTTGCGGCGTGCGCAAGGCATTGCTTAGACTCTCCGACGCGAAAAATTCGCCTACCTACGATGAGCGTGCGCTCGCATTTAGCGTATTGGCTCTACGACGGCGCAATTTTCACCTTCGTTGTCGCTTTCTTCCTGCTAGCGCCGCTTCCAATTCACGTCTACGACGACGCCTACGTCTACTTCAACTATGCGCGCAATTTCGCGGAAGGGCGCCCCTTCGCCTACGACCCGCGCAACATTCCCTCTGAAGGCTTCACCAGCATGCTCTACATGCTGATGTTGGTGCCGGCAGAGCTGCTGCGCATCAATCCGATCTTAGCTGGCGCGCTGATCAACATGACCGCGTTGGCGCTCGCCGTCGTCGCGCTTGGACAGGCAATGCGCGCCACGGGCATTCTCTCAGGACGCGCTGCCGCCTTTTTCACGCTCCTGCTCGCCATTTTGCTGATGCGCGATCAGAACATCCGTTTGCTCGTCTTCTCGGGCTTTGAAGCGCTGCTGGGCGTCTCGTGCGCTGCAGGAATAGTCGTTAGCACGGCATACGCGCTTGACGAGCGACGCACAGTGGCAGCGCGGCGGCGCTGGATGAGCATTTTCTTCATCGCGTCGTTTTTGGCGCATTTGGTGCGCCCTGAGTATTTGTTGATCAGCGCGCTGAGCGGCACTGTGTTGCTGTGGCGCTCGCCTGAGCGCGCCGCGCTGCTGCGGCGGCTGGCTATCTTCGCGCTTGCGATGGCAGGCTACTATCTGTTCAAGCTGGCGATCTTCGGCGATTTGTTCCCGACAGGCTTTTATCGCAAGGTTCGCGCGTCACAGGACGGCGCGGCATATGTGACGGAGTGGCTGCAGCGCCACGAGGATGTCCTGATTGCAAGTGGTGCGGCATTCATCGCCTCACTTGTGTTCGCACCGCGCCGTCAAGCGTGGTGGATCGCGCTATTGGCGGCGAGTGCGCTCAGCATTCTGCTCTTCTACACGCAGGTAACGCCGCTTGCAGGCGTTTTTGACCGCTTCTTAGTCGTGCCGACTTGGATATCGTATGCGATCCTCGCGCTCGGCGCGTCAATGTTAGCGGCTCGGCTGAGCGGGTGGCTTGGCATCCTGCGGCGCGCTGGAGGTTTGATCGAGCGGCGCTGGATCGCGTTGCTGCTCACAGCGGCGGGGCTGGGCGCGCTTTTGGTCGTCGCAATGCCGAGCGACTTGGTTTTGCTCGCGCAAGGCGCTCAGGCGCAAGGGCTGTTTGGTCTGGCGCGTCGCGCGCGCGATGCGATGAATGGCAATCCTTACATTCAGCTGGGCAGCTATTGGCGCGAGCAGTTGGGCGATCCAACGACTATCATGTTGGCGCACGTGGATGCTGGCGCGATACCATATGCGCTCGGCTCGCGCTTCCTTGACTTGCAAGGATTGACCGAGCCGCCTATCGCGCATATGTTCGGCAAGCTGTACGCGCCTGAACGAATTGAAGGTTACATCCAGTACATCTTGAGCAAGTCTCCTGATGTGCTGCTGCTGTGGACGATGCACATGCCTTTCCTCGAAAGCACGTGGCACAGCTATCATGATCTGCACTCGCCATTCTTGGATAGGCTGCCATTGGCGCTCTTCGAGGCATATCAGGCGTATGGACTGGCATATGGCTGCTCAATCGAGCTGAGCTGGCTGCGCCTGCATCTGCTGGTGCGGCGCACTGATGAGGCGCGCTTTGAGCGGCTGATGAGCGCTTTCTGCTCACATCCGAGCGCGCGCCGCTTCCCTGAAGGCTTGACAGTCGTGGCGAGCGACGGGCAGATTCGTTTTCCGTGATAGAATATTCGGTCACACTGTGCATTCGCATTTGTGAGGTCAATGATGAACACCAGAAAACTCTACTGGCTCTACGACGGCGCAATCTTCATTTTCATCGTCGCTTTCTTTTTGCTTGCACCGCTTCCCATTTTTGTCAACGACGATACCTGTGTCTACTTCACCTACGCGCGTAATTTTGCGGAAGGTCGTCCTTTCGCCTACGATCCGCGCAACATTCCTTCGGAAGGCTTCACCAGTCTGCTGTACATGCTGATGTTGGTGCCTGCCGAGCTGCTGGATGTCAACCCAGTTCTGGTCGGCGCGCTGATCAACATGACCGCGTTAGCGCTCGCCGTCGTCGTGCTTGGACAAGCAATGCGCGCAACAGGCATTCTCTCAGGACGCGCCGCCGCCTTTTTCACGCTCCTGCTCGCTATTCTGTTGATGCGCGATCAGAACATCCGACAGCTCGTCTTCTCAGGCTTTGAAGCGCTACTAGGCGTCTTGTGCGCCGCGGGAATAGTCATCAGCACAGCGTACGCGCTCGACGAGCGGCGCTCAGTGGCAGCGCGACGACGCTGGTTGAGCGTTTTCTTCGTCGCGTCGTTTCTAGCGCACTTGGTGCGCCCTGAGTATCTGCTGATCGGCGCGCTGAGCGGTGCAGTTCTGCTGTGGCGCTCGCCTGAGCGCGCGGCGCTGCTGCGACGGACGGCGATTTTTGCGCTTGCGATGGCAGGCTACTATCTGTTCAAATTGGCGATCTTCGGCGACCTGTTGCCGACAGGCTTCTATCGCAAAGTGCGCGCGTCACAGTACGGCGCGACATATGTAGCAGAGTGGCTGCAGCGCTACGCAGATGTTTTCATCGCGAGCAGCGTGGCGTTCATCGCGTCGCTCGTATTCGCGCCGCGCCGTCAGGCGCAATGGATCGCGCTGTTGGCGGCGAGCGCGATCAGCATTCTGCTCTTCTACACACAAACAACCCCTCTTGTAGGTATTTTCGATCGCTTTTTGATTGTGCCGATATGGACGCTATATGCAATTCTTGCGCTTGGCGCAGTGATATTTATGGCTCGGCTCAGCAGGCGGTTTTTCGCGGCGCAAAATCAGTGGTTCGGTCAGTTAGTAAAAGGAACGATACTCTTCGCCTTTGTGTTGACTCTTGTAACGTCCGATGACATGGCGCTGATGACTCACGGCATCAAAACAGATGGTCTATTTGGTCTGGTAAGACGCGCTCAAGACAGCCTAGACGCTCATGCCTACATTCAGCTGGGCAGGTATTGGCGCGAGCAGCTGAATGATCCAGAAGATATTACAGTGGCATTTGGTGACGCAGGTGCAATACCTTACACGCTCGGTTCACGCTTTCTCGATGTTAACGGGCTAACAGAACCGCCTATCGCACGTATGTTCGGGAAATTGAACGCTCCTGAGCAGATAGAAGGATACATCCGATACATCCTGAACCAAAAGCCTGATGTCTTCCTGATGTATGCAACTCCAGATTTCTCAGGCGTGACTCGCACTTTTCACAACATACATAGCCCACTTTTGGGCGATACGCCATCGGTGTTTTTTGAGAAGCTTCAAGCTGATGGTCTGGCATATGGCTGCTCAATTCAGCATAGCTGGACTCGCCTGCATCTGCTGGTGCGGCGCACTGATGAGGCGCGCTTTGAGCGGCTGATGAGCGCTTTCTGCTCACATCCGAGCGCGCGCCGCTTCCCCGAAGGCTTGACAGTCGTGGCAAAAGATGGGCAAATTCACTTCCCATGAGCTGAGCTGCCCAACGCGCGATGCACTCGGCATCCTGTTCAGGAAAGCGCTGCGAGCAGCTGCAAGATCAGCGCTTCTAGCACAATGGCGCCGATGAGCGCCACCATCGGGCTGAGATCGAACATGCCTGTGGAGGGCAGCAGACGGCGAATTGGCGCGAGGATTGGTTCAGTCAGCTGGTAGATTGTGCGCACAATCGCGCTGCTTGGATCAGGATTGAGCCAACTTATCAACACGCGCGCCAAGATCAGCAAGTTGAAGATCAAGAAGCTGAATCGCACCAGCTCAATCAGTAGTCCACTCATGTCGTAAAACTCCGCGTGACGTTATGCGCCTGAGCGCTTGCACTTAGCGCGCAATTTTAGCACAATCGGTCGCGCTCAATGTGTTCACGCGCCCGATTCCTCACTCTCTCGGCGACTGCTGCGCGGCGATCAGCCGCAAGCGTCGCAGAGGCGAGGAGCTCGCACTTGCCGAAAGCAAAGTGCGCATGACCTGACAGAGCTGCTACTCAAGGGTTGAACAGATACTGCATGGCTGAAGAGCTTCACACACTCGCTGAGCGCCTTGAGATCAGCGGCATGCCGTGCCGCCTGCGCGTGCCGCAATGCGAAGGCGCGCATCCGCTCTTGCTGATGTTGCACGGCTACGAAGGCGATGAAGACGTGACGTGGATTTTCAGCCGCGCCGCCAGCCCTGAGTGGCTGATCGCCAGCCTGCGCGCGCCGCTGACTGCGCCGACCAATCGAGGCTACTCGTGGTTCAACTTCGAAGGCGGCAAGACCGATCCGCTCACGTTGCAAGCGGCGCTAGGCTATCTAGATGTGTTCATCACTGCGCTCAAAGCGCGCTATCCGATAGATGACGCGCGCATGGTCATGCTCGGCTTCTCGCAAGGCGCTTCAATGGCGTATGCCTATATGTTGGCAGAGCCGACGCGCTTGCGCGGCGTGGTCTCGCTTTGTGGCTTCATCCCGGGCTACCTGACCAAGCGGATCATCCCGCCGCTGAACGGCTTGCCCATCTTGATCCTGCACGGCACGCAAGACGAGGTGATCGCGATCGAGATTGCGCGCAAGAATCGCGATTTGCTGCTGGCGCACGGCGCGCAGGTCACCTACTTTGAAGAAGCAGTTGGTCATCGCGTTGGCGCAGGCGGGATGCGCCTGCTGAGCAAGTGGCTGGCGGAGCGACTATGAGCTACAG
>JAGHYP010000134.1 GCA_017743585.1 Chloroflexota bacterium | reverse complement strand
TCTGTCTGGTGACCAAACTGACGCTCTACCCGCTGATGTTAGCTGTTGCTCTGGCGCTTTTTTGGCGCGCGCGCCGCGCCGAGCGCCCATGGCGCGCAATGCTGCGAGATGGTTTGGCGATTGCCGCGCCCGCTTTGTTGATCGGCGGCGCGTTTTGGCTGCGCAACGTCGTCGTCTACGGCTTCCCCGATTTCTTGGCGCAGCAGCGGCACGATAGCCTCGCGCTCAGCCTCTCAGGGCAACCCACTGCTGAGCAGTGGATCGCGCGGCGCGGCGTGAGCGGTTGGCTGGAAGATTTGATCGGCACGACTTTCCAGAGCTTTTGGGGGCAATTTGGCGAGATGGCCGTGCCGATGCAGCCCAGCACGTATCGCGTCTTGCACATCCTGACCGCGCTTGCCGCGCTTGGCGCGCTGTACACCTTGCTCAGCCGCGCTGGGCGGCTTGAGCGCCACCAGTGGCAGGCGCTGAGCGTGCTCGCCATCGCGTTGATCGGCGTGGCGAGCGCCTTTCTCTACTACAACTTGAAGTTCGTACAGTTTCAGGGACGTTATCTGTATCCTGCGCTGCTGCCCATCGCGCTGTTTTATGTGAGCGGCGCGGCGGGCTTCGGCTTCTGGCTGCGCGCATGGCTGCCTGCGGCGCGCCGCTGGCTCAGCCTGAGCGTCCTGAGCGTCCTGCTCAGCTTGGGCATGGCCGCCTTCGCCTTCTACGCGCTCCAGCGCGTCCTGATCCCTTTCCTCGTCTGAAGCAACGCGCCCGGCGCAGGACGAAGGAGATGCTGTGTCAAGTTACACGCAACGGACGCTTTGGCTGAGCGTCTTAGCGCTCTGCGCCTTGTTCGCCAGCCGCCTAATCGCGCTAGAGAGCCTGCCGCTGCACAACGACGAAGGCTTGCATCTCACGCGGGCCGTGCAGGTCTGGCGCAGCTATCCATTCTGGGAGATCAGCGACGGCAAAATTGTCAACCATTGGTTGATCGCGCTCTTCTATCCGCAACATCAGCCCGTCTTCAGCGGACGCATTGCCACAGTCTTAGTGGCGCTGATCGGCTTGGCGGGCGGCATCGCGATTGGCAAGCTGCTCGGCGGCTTGCCGAGCATTGCGGCAATCAGTTTGTTATGGATCGGCACGCCATTTCTATTCTTCTACGAGCGGACGGCGCTCAGCGATAGCCAAGCCGCTGCTTGGGCAGTTTTGGCGGTATGGCTCGCGCTACGACTTGCGCGCAAGCCGTCGTTGCGCGTGAGCGCGTTGTGCGGCGCGGCGCTGGCACTGGCCGCGCTCTTCAAGCTGAGCGCAGCGCCGTTCGCTTTCAGCGTCGCCTTGATCGTATTGGCAAGCGGCACGGGCGACCTGCGGCAACGCCTGCGCAGCTTGGTCGCGGTCGCAGCGACTGCGCTCGCTTGCTTCAGCCCTGTCTTGGCGTATTTGGCGCTGCGCGGACGCGATTTCGGCGTCGCCTTCAGCTGGTTGACGGGCGGCGCGCGGCACGCTGAGCCGATTGAGAATCTGAGGCGGCTGAGCGACTCGCTGCTCGGCTATGGCGATGCGCTCGGCGCTGCGCTGTGGCTTGGCGCGGTGCTGATCGGCGCCGCAGCGGGGCTTGTGCTGTTGCGTCGTGCTGTGCTGATCGTCGCTATCAGCGCGCCGCTCGTCGCGATGATCCTGATCGGAGTCACGCCGATGCCGCGCCACTTCTTGACCAATTTGCCGCTGTGGCTCGTCGCGAGCGGACTTGGGCTTGGAGCGCTGTGGCAGCGCGCGCCGCGCGTGAGGCCCGCGTGGTTGCTCCTGAGCGGCGCCCTAGCGCTCAACGGCGCTGCCTTCGCCCTGACCGCCTACCGCACGCCCGAGGCGCTCGCCCTGCCCGCGCTCGACCGCGAGCAATTCATCACGGGTCACAGCAGCGGCTTCGCGTTGCGCGAGGCGATGCAGCGCCTGCCCGAGTTGCTGCCCCTAGACGTGCCGATCATTGGCAGTATGTTCCCCGATAGCTGCCGCCGCGCCAATTTTTACGCGGTCGGCAGGCAGCTGCTGTGCGCGGATGGCGGCGGCAGGGAGCTTTTGAGCGCATATCTGCAGGCGCGGGTCAGCGTTTGCCTGCTGGCAGAGCCGCCGCCGATTGGCATTGGGATAGACGCCTATGCCGAGCGCGCGCATCTGCGAGCGCGCTTCGAACGGCCGCAAAACGGCGCGCCAATCCATCTGTGGTGCGTCGCTGCACCAAGCCGCTTATCAAGCCGCTAGAGACTGTATGTTTCAACAGGTCGTAGGCGGTTGCGAACCTGCTGGACGCTTGGCAAGCCGGCCATTAAAAAAGGCAAGTCTCAATACCCTCGACGGGTCGTAGGCGGTTGCAACTGCTTTCTTGCGTGGCAGCGATGGTGTGTGGCGTCGCGTGGTTTCAGTACCCTCGACGGGTCGTAGGCGGTTGCAACTGCCACCGTCTACAGGCTGGCGAGCGCGTGTACAGTTTCAGTACCCTCGACGGGTCGTAGGCGGTTGCAACGCGAGCGCGTGTACATTGCGCCGGATCCGTGGACGGCGCGGTTTCAGTACCCTCGACGGGTCGTAGGCGGTTGCAACCCGGATCGTGCGCTGGCGGCAGGTCGCCACGCCGGGTTTCAGTACCCTCGACGGGTCGTAGGCGGTTGCAACGCCAGCTTGATTACGACGGCGTGCGCAACGTTCTGTAGTTTCAGTACCCTCGACGGGTCGTAGGCGGTTGCAACCCCTTTTGCCAGCGCCCATCTTCACGCTCGCGCCAAGTTTCAGTACCCTCGACGGGTCGTAGGCGGTTGCAACGCGCGCGCCTTGGGTGTGTCCACCGCCTCACCTAGATGTTTCAGTACCCTCGACGGGTCGTAGGCGGTTGCAACTAGTCGGCTGGCTTGCGCACCTTCAGCCCCGCGGCTTGGTTTCAGTACCCTCGACGGGTCGTAGGCGGTTGCAACCGCCAATTGCGCCTGCCAATACTTGGGCTCTTCCGCAGTTTCAGTACCCTCGACGGGTCGTAGGCGGTTGCAACATCCCTCATGCCGCTAGCTCCTCTCTAGACAATGGGTTTCAGTACCCTCGACGGGTCGTAGGCGGTTGCAACTCCACTGGTCTATCGCGCTCCGCACACGGCGCATCTGTTTCAGTACCCTCGACGGGTCGTAGGCGGTTGCAACGAATGCAGCTCAAGTTGACGGTCGAACACCCTGACAAGTTTCAGTACCCTCGACGGGTCGTAGGCGGTTGCAACAAAGAGCAGGCGATCGGGAGATCGTGTGCAACACATTCGGTTTCAGTACCCTCGACGGGTCGTAGGCGGTTGCAACTCTATCGCGACCGAGGTACATAAGCGCGCCGAAGCCAGGAAGGTTTCAGTACCCTCGACGGGTCGTAGGCGGTTGCAACCCGAACATCTCACTCCGCTTCTGACGGCGCCCGAAACGTTTCAGTACCCTCGACGGGTCGTAGGCGGTTGCAACGCGACGCGCCTCATCGATGAGGCGCAGACGCTCGTTTCAGTACCCTCGACGGGTCGTAGGCGGTTGCAACACAGGCCTCCCGTACGTCTCGTTGGCTTCGACAGAGTTTCAGTACCCTCGACGGGTCGTAGGCGGTTGCAACACCAGCTCCTGCACCAACTCGTAGAGCCTTTCGAGGTTTCAGTACCCTCGACGGGTCGTAGGCGGTTGCAACTTTTTATCGCCTGAGCGACGGCGCACTGTTCCGCGTTTCAGTACCCTCGACGGGTCGTAGGCGGTTGCAACTCACAGCGTGGGTCTGATGAAGACGGTGCCGCTGGGTTTCAGTACCCTCGACGGGTCGTAGGCGGTTGCAACGTGGATGAGGCTGGCAATCAGCGCGGGTTGCGGTTGGTTTCAGTACCCTCGACGGGTCGTAGGCGGTTGCAACCGCTTAGCTGCGCGCCGCATCGGGCATACATCCATGACCTGAAGTCCGATTCAGATGGCTTCTAGCCCGATTTTTGAGGCACATTTTCTCGCAGCTTGCTACCAAAAATCTACCACAAAGCGAAAGTTTTGTCAAGTCCTCTCCATGCCCGATTTTCCGCATAAATTCGATCCGAGTTGCGACAAGAAGGCGACCCTGATGTTTTCTATGCAAACGGCACTTGAAAGGTTTGTTTTGATTGCGCAGTATTATTAAATTGCTGTGTCTGATTAATGCTCTCAAATCGAGTTTCCGCAAGGCATATAAAGCAGAGGCATTCTGCGCCTTCGGCAAAACTGATCGGCGTTTTTGCGCGGCGAGTCATGCGCTGCGCGTGATGCAGCGAATGCCGCTCGCGCTGGCGACGATCACCTCAGTCGCCATGCGCAGGAATAAGCCGTGCTCCACGATGCCCGCGCGCGCCTTGAGGCGCAGCGCCAGCTGGGCGGGGTCGTCAATCGGGCCAAAGGCGCAATCGAGGATCAAGTTGCCTTGATCGGTCTGAAAAGGCGCGCCGCCCTGCTGGCGCAGCGTCACCTGTGCGCCTAGCGCCTCAAGGTAGCTGACCTGCGTGCGCCAGCCGAAAGGCACCACTTCCACAGGCAAGCTTCGGCGCGTGCCGAGCTTTGGCGAGAGCTTGGAGTCGTCAATCACGATCACCTCGCGGCGGCTGATCTGCGCCACGATCTTCTCGCGCAGCAGCGCGCCGCCGCCGCCTTTGATCAGGTTCAGGTCAGGATCGACCTCGTCAGCGCCGTCAATGGTCAGGTCAATGGCGCTCACCTCGTCTAGGTCAACTAGCGGGATGCCGAGCGCGCGCGCCTCTTGCTCAACGCGCTTCGATGTTGGCACGCCGCGCACATCAGGCAGCTTGCCTTGCTGGATCAGCACGGCGAGCCGCCGCACAGCATGACTGGCAGTGCTGCCGCTGCCTAGGCCGACGATCATGCCCGATTCGACCAATTCCACAGCGCGCTCAGCGGCGCGCTGCTTGAGCAGGTCTACCTCGGCGCTCACGCCGTGAGTCCTTCTTGCAAGGCGCGCAGCGCGCCGCAGATATCCGCGCCGAGATCGATACACAAGACGCGCCGCCCTGCCTCGCGCAGCGCCTGCGCATCGCCGAGCGCCTGCGCCCATTTCAGCACGCCAAAGGTGATCGACGACTCGGGCGCGCCTGCCCGCTCGGGAATTGGCAGGTCGTTTTGCGGCGCGTTGATGAATTGCACAAAGACGCCTTTGCCCGCGTCGCCTTTGTGCAGCTGACCAGTGCTGTGCAAGAAGCGCGGCCCGTAGCCGAGCGTGACGGCGCGCTTGCTCAGGTTGCGCAGGCACAGGCGCAAGTCGCGCAGCGCGGCATCTACCTCAGGGCTGGGCGGCAGGTAAGCTTGCAAGCCGATGTAGCCGCCTTCAGGGACGCTCTGTGCGAGCGCCTTGAGCGCCTCGGCAGCGGGCGCGCCTGAGAGCGCTGGTTCGGGCGGCGCGAGCGTGCCGCGCTCGCGATAGGCGGCGATCATCTGGCGCGCGGCGGCTTTTGCGCTCTCCACGTTCGGCTGATCGAACGGATTGACGCCTAGCACGTAGCCGCTGATGGCTATCGCCAATTCCCAGAGGAAGATCTGCCCGCCAATGTCGTAGATATCGCTCAAGACGAGGCGCACGGTTGGATGCCCGGCCTGCTCAAGCGCGGCGAGCGCGGGCAAGTGCTGCACGTCGCCTTCCAACTGCAGGTGGACGAAGAGCCGATCTGGGCCGTACTGCTCGGGCGCGCCGAGCGGCTCTCCGATCACGGGCAGGATGCCCTTGCCTTCCTTGCCGGTCGATTCGGCGATCAGCTGCTCAAGCCAATCGCCAAAGCTGGCAATTGGCTCGCTGAGGATGAAAGTCACCTTATCACGCCCTTGCAACGCAAGCTCGCCTAGAATCGCGCCGAGCCACGCTGCAGGATTGTAGGCGGCGCTGCGCGAAGGGCTGCACAGTTGCTGCATCTGCTCAGCGCGCTCCAAAAGGCGCGGCACATAAATCCCATCGAGCACAGCAGGCACTAGGCCGAAATAAGAGAGCGCCGAATAGCGCCCGCCGATCTCAGGATCGCTCAGGAAAGTGGCGCGGAAGCGATACTCCTTCGCCAATTGCTCAACGGCGCTGCCGGGATCGGTGATGGCGATGAAATGCTGCCCCGTCTTCTCGGCGTCGCCTTCGTACGCCGCTAGGAGCATGTTGTAGAAGGTCTTGAAGAGCGAGAGGGTCTCGACCGTGCCGCCTGATTTGGTGGAGACGATGTAAAGCGTGCGCCGCGGCGCGAAACGCTCTGCGAAGGCGCGCACATGGTCGGGGTCAGTGCTATCTAGGACGTGGATATCTAAATTGCCGACGCTCGTGCCGTAAATTTTGGCGAACATCTCGGGCGCCAAGCTCGAGCCGCCCATGCCGAGCAAGACGGCGTGCTGCAGGCCATCTGCCCAAACTTCGTCGGTCAGCGCGTAGAGCCGCTCGAGGATCGCTGAGTCGTTCATGCGCGTGGCGACGTCTAGCCAGCCGAGGCGATTGACGATCTCGCTCGGCTCAGGTTTCCAGATTGTGTGATCTTTGGCGTAGATGCGCTGCAGGATATCCTGCGCGTCCATCTGGTCAAGGCGGGCGCGGACGCGCGGCCAAGAATCGCCTAAGGCGGCGTAACGGCGCTGCAGCTCTGAGAGCAAGCGCTCGCGCTTCAGTGCGATGCTATCCATCAGCGCTTCGAAGGATTTGGCGAAGGCCGCCACGCCCTCGCGCAAGAGCTGATCGGTCACGGCGCGCATATCAATGCCGAGCGCCGCTAATTCCGCCAGCTGCGCGCGCGCTTCGTCTAGGCCTTGCTCAATGGTCAAGGCGATTGTGGCGCGCGCTTGCAACGCCTCTAGTGTGGCGGGCGGCACTGTGTTGACGGTATCCGCGCCGATCAGGTTATCCACATAGATCGTATCGGGGTAGTTTGGATTTTTGGTGCTGGTGCTCGCCCAGAGCGGACGCTGCACACGCGCGCCGAGCGCCTGCAGGCGCGCCCAGCGCTCGCCGCTGAAGACCTGACGAAAGGCCTGATAGGCGAGCTTGGCATTGGCGATGGCGATCTTGCCCTGCAAGGCTGTGTTGCCCAGCTTCATCAATTCGGAGTCGACGAGCGTGTCCACGCGGCTGACGAAGAACGAGGCGACCGACGCCACGCGCGATAGGTCGCCGCCGCGCTCTGCCAACAGCTCTAGGCCGCGCAAGTAGGCTTCCATCACGGCGCGATAGACTTCGAGGGCGAAGATCAAGGTGACGTTGACGTTGATGCCATCGCCGATCAAGGTCTGAATGGCAGGGATGCCTTCAGGGGTCGCCGGCACCTTGATCATCACGTTTGGTCGCCCGACTTGAGCGAAGAGGCGGAGCGCTTCC
>JAGHYP010000133.1 GCA_017743585.1 Chloroflexota bacterium | reverse complement strand
CCACCTCAGTTGGCGTGTTTGGCGCAGGCTCGCCCAAGCCGCTGACCAGCCAGCGGCGCACTTCCTCGGTCATGACCAGAGTTGGCGGCTGCCCGCTCTCGCTCAGCGCCCTGAGCGCCGCCAGATCGCCGCGCCAGAAGCGCTGAATCTCCGCCACGCTGATCCGCTCAGCCGTTGAGACGAACGGCACAACAGGCACATACACCCAGCGCGCCAAGAGCGGAGTCGGGGTGTTCGGCGGCACGCGCACAAGCTGCACCTGCGCATTGGCGGCGTCGCTCAGCACCACTTGACCGCTCGCGAGCAGCGGCATGAAAACATCAGCGAGCGCAGGGGGCACGCCACTGGCGATGAAGACGCGGATCGCGCTTGGCGGCGGCGCAGGTTGAGTTGGCGGCGCAGCAGGTGTCGGTTGCTGCGCAATTCCGGCCGCTGTCGCCGTCACTACAAGCTCGGGCGACGCCTGTGGCGCTTGCGTGAGCTCGTGCAGCGGCGCAATTGGGCTGACCCTAGGCGTCGTCGCGTTCAGAGTCGGCGTTGGCGGCGGACGCGTACCGCGCGCGAAACAGCCGCTCAGCATGAGCGCACATAGCAGCCAAATCAGGCTGTGACGCGCTGAGCGCAGCGCTTTCATGGCATCATCTCCAGCACATCCAGCACCTCTAGCGCATAGCGTCCGAACACGACGAACGCGGCGAGCGCAAAGTTGTAGGCAAAATGTGCGACTATCGCCACAGTGGTATTATAGCGCTGCCTTGCCCAGCCGAAGCCGAGCGAGACGACAAAGATGATGCCCAGCGCAGGCGTGAAAGCGTATTGCGCATGCGTGAGCGCGAAGACGGCGCTGGTGAGCCAATTGCCGAAGATCGGCTGCAGCGCGCCGCGAAAAGCGATCTCTTCGCCAATCGCGGCTGTGAGAGCGACCCAGAAGGCCGTGCTGAGCGTCTCGATGTTATCAGCGATCAAGCCGCTCAGCTCGGTCTGCCGCTCAAGCACCTCTGGCGGAAAGAGCAGCTGCCACAGCACGCTGAGCGCGTAGACTATCCAGAGCAGGATGAAGGCCACGCTGAAGCCGATGTACAACTCGCGCAAAGTCGGCGCGCGCAAAGCGAGCCGTTCCATCACTGCCGAGAGCGTCCGCCGCGTGCCGAGTCCGACGCCGAGCGCGCCGAACAGGGCGAAGATCAGCATTTGCGCCAGCATATCTTCCACGCGCAGCACATCCTCGCGCGCTTGCAGCGCCTCGCGCAAGCCGCTCAAGCCGTCGGCCAGCGCGTAATTCAGCAGGCTATTGGCGATCAAGTGGGCGCATAAGACGAGCGCTGTGACGTGCAACGGCGAGTCAGCCTTGAAGCCGCTCTTGGGCAGCCACATTGCAAGGCGCAGGCGCGCAGGTCGCCATAGCGGCAGGCTCGCTAGCGCAGCAAGGGCCATGCTCAGCGCCACAGCGCTCAGATTCGGCTCTAGCGAAAGCGTCAGGAGCACCAAGCCTGCATTGGCGGCCAGCAGAGCGCTGTATAGCATTGGCTGCCAGCGCGGACGCTGCTCAGCATAATTGGCGATCAGGACTAGGACGCCCAGCGTGAGAAGAATCGGCACAGCTCGGGGCATCTTGGAGCGCTAAACCATTTTCTGAAACTATAGCGTGACGCGCATCTCAATCCAAATTTCAGCGCGCAGCCGCCGCGAGCCATTCACACCCTGAAAATGAACGGATTGAAGTTCGTGTTGCGGTCGAAGTAATCCTCGTCTTCAGCGCGCTTCAAGCCGTTGACAACTAGATAAGTGAGCGGTGTGAACAGGACTTCCACTGCAACCTTGAACACATAATTCGAGATGAAAATGGTGAGGACGAGGTCAGGCGGCAGCGCGGTCTCAGGTGCGAAGACGGCGACAGGCAAGGCGATCAGGAAGGCGATCACCACGAAGACGCCAGTATCCACTGCCTGCCCGACGAGCGTCGAGCCGATGGTGCGCGTCCACAAGTAGCGCCCATTCGTCCAGACCTTCATCTTAGCGAGCACGAAAGAATTGACAAATTCGCCTGCGAAATACGCCAGCAGGCTGGCGATCACGATGCGCGGCGTCTGGCCGAGAATCAGGGCGAAACTCTGATCGCGCGTCCAGTTCGGCACGCCCTCAATGGCGTCCCATTGCGGATCGGGCGGCAGCGCCTGCACAAACGAGAGCGTGAGCGCCATCACGGCGAGCCAAAAGAAGCCGATCCAAATCACGCGGCGCGCGCGCGTGTAGCCGTAGACTTCGGTCAGGATATCGCCGAAGATATAGGCGAGTGGAAATAACAACGTGCCGCCGTCAAAGGTCAGCTGACCGAACGCCACTATCTTGGTCGAGGCGATGTTGCTGATCAGCAGCACGGCCACAAAGGCTGCAGTCACGATGTCTATGTAGCGATAAGCGCGTCCAACAGCTTGAGCGTTCATCAGGATGAACAGTCCTTTCTAAAGCGCAGAGCGATACGACGGCTGCTGCGCGCAAGACAGGCGCGTGCAGCCGATCCGAGATTATGGCATCAGGTATCAGATGGCGCTAGAGCGCCCGCTCGACAATGGCGGTCACTTTGAAGAAGGCATTGCCTTGCACGCCGCTCGCATCGCGGGCGAGCAGCCTATCGAGTGCAGCGGCGCGCGCAGGTAGCCGCCGCCGATCGGTTTTTCAGCGTCTATCGTCTCGGCCGGCTCGGCGTCAGGCGCGCCACTACGACGTGGATCGCGTCGCTGCGTGTGCGTGTAAGCCTGCCATAAGGCGTTGAAATCGGCGCGATGGATATGGGTATCGTCGAGCGCGATTGCCAGCAGTTGTGCGTAATCTGTTGTGAATGTATGTGAATGTGATTCATCCGAAGAGCTGCGCTGAGTCGTTCTCAGCGGCGCTGAGCGTGTAGGCGACGCGCCGTGTAGTGGCAGCGGATTCTTGCAAGGCATGCCGCAAGCGCGTCAGAGCGGGCAATACAACGTCGAGCATCTCATCATAGAAAGCTTGCGCGCCCTCGCCGCGCCAAGCGCCGCGCCGCAGCTGATCCAAGCAACCTACCATGAGTCGCTGCAAAGCATTCAGCTCGTCGGCGTGTCGCTCGAAGGTGCGCTCAATGGCGGCAAGCTCGTCGTAGTTGCCCTGAATGATTGGTGCGCTCATAGAGTCTCGCTTTCCAAAGAAAGATAAGACTAATGTGTATGTTATCGCAACTGCTGAATTCGATCAACGCCGGCATAGCAGCAGTGCAGGGCACTCGGCAGATTTCCTGACGGTCTGAGTCAGACGCTTCCCGCCCCTCGCACATCTTGCAGCAATCCCTGAAGCTGACCTATAATACTCGCGAGCGACTCACGCGCGACAAGAGAGGTTGATCATGCGCCCTGCCTACCGCTTGTTCATCTGTCTGCTCGTATGCGCGGTCATCTTTGCGGCGTCGCCCGTGCTACCTGCGCAGGCGCAAGGCGGCAACCGAACCTATGTAGTGCAACCCGGCGACACGCTCTTCAGCATCGCAGCGCGCTTCGGCGTCAGCTTGAGCGAGCTGGCCACCATCAATGGCTTCTACGACATCCATCGCTTGTTTGTCGGGCAGGTGTTGGTGCTGCCTGCATCCACGATTGTGCCACGTCCCGTTGTGCCTGTGCGGCCTGTTGTGCCACCGATCCTCGCGCAGCCTGTCTTCCCGCCTGACACCACAGCGACCACTGGCACAACCTTCACTGCTTACACTGTGCGGCGCGGCGATACGCTAGCGAAGATCGCAGCGCGCTTCGGCGCAACGGTCGCCGCGATCATGAGCGCCAATCGCATCAGCAATCCGAACGTGATCTTCGTCGGGCAGCGCCTGCGCGTTCCGCGCACGCGCACGACCACTGTGCCTACGCCGCGCACAAGCGTGCCGCGAGGGCGCGCTTACGTGGTGCAGCCAGGCGATACTTTATCCTTGATCGCAGCGCGCTTCCGTCGCAATGTCTACGATATTGCGCGCGCCAACGGTATCTTAAACATGAATCGCATCTTCGTCGGGCAAGTCTTGGCCATCCCGTAATTTTTTAGCGCACGAGGTGCTGGGCGTTGATGGTACGCGACTCCGTTGAGCGCTTTTACTCACAGGTACCGCTTGTTTTAGGGCATCGCGGCGCTAGTTATGACGCGCCTGAGAACACAATTGCTGCCTTCACACTGGCGCGCCAGCAAGGCGCCGATGGCGTTGAGCTGGATACCATGCTGACGCGCGATGGCGTGCCAATCGTCATCCACGATTTCACGCTTGATAAAACTACCACTGGCAGCGGCTTGGTCAGAGAACATGACCTACGCGCAATTAAGCAGCTGGACGCCGGCAGCCATTACGACTTCCAATTCCGCAATGAGCGCGTGCCGACGCTCGATGAAGCGTTCGAGGCGCTCGGCAGAGAGTTGATCATCAACGTGGAGCTGAAGACGACCGCCTGGCGCTCTGACGGCTTAGAACGCGCCGTGCTGAACGTGATTCGCCGCCACAACGCCGCTAACCGCGTGATCGTGTCTTCTTTCAACCCGTTCGCCTTGCGTCGCTTCCGCGCTCTGGCGCCGGACATCCCAATCGGCTACCTCTATGCGCCCGATCAGCCAATCTATCTACGCTACGGCTGGTTTATGATCGGCTTGCCGCACGAGGCGCGTCATCCGCATCACAGCTTGGTGGACGAGCGGTTCATGGCTTGGGCGCGAAACGCCAAGTATCGCGTTCACGTCTGGACAGTGGACGATCCGCAGCGAATCCGCGAATTGCGCGATCTCGGCGTGGATGCCATCATCACTAACCGTCCGGATGTAGCCCTAGAGGCGCTCGGACGGCGCGTGCGCGCGCGATGAAGGCCAGACGCGCGCGCCTTATCGCACTTGTCACCCTCATCGCGCTCATTGTGATAAGCGCTGCGCTCGCCGTTGACCTGATGGCGCAAGGCGCAGCGTGGCGCTTTCTATACAGCGTGACGGGCGAGCAAGCGCCGTTAGCGCAGCTTTACGCTTTCGCCGATTATCTCGGCAATTTATCGCGGCGAATGCCCGTGACTGCTGATCACGTCCCTGTGGCGTATGCTGTCGAGAATCCGCTCGCTGTCAACACTTTTTTGGAGCTAGAGCCTGAGCTTGCCAAGCGCGAGCGCCAGCTGCAGATGATCGCGGAAGCAGGCATCGGTTGGATTCGGCAGAAGTTCGCGTGGCAAGATATCGAGATACGCGGGCGCGGCAACTTTGTTGATGATCGCAACGACCTAGACGGCGACGGCGTGCCTGATCCGATTGACGCTTGGGCAAAATACGACTCAATTGTGGACTTGGCAGAGCGCTACGGCGTGCGAATCTTGGCCCGGCTTGGCGCGCCGCCTGCTTGGAGCCAGCCTGAAGGATTGCAAGGCACGTTCGCGCCGCCCGCTAACTTGCAGGACTTCGTGAATTACGCTGTGGCAGTCGCAGAGCGCTACAAAGGGCGCGTGCAGCACTTCCAGATTTGGAACGAGCCGAATCTCGCCTTCGAGTGGGGCAACCAGCCTGTTGAGCCTGAGCGCTACACTGAGCTGCTCTGCCGCACATATCGCGCGCTGAAAGCGGTCGATCCACAGATCGTGGTGGTCAGTGGCGCGCTGGCGCCGACCATTGATCTGAGCGGCTACAACTTGAGCAGCTTCGTCTTTTTAGAGCGCATGTACGCGGCGGGCGCTAAAGAGTGCTTCGATGTGCTAGGCGCGCAAGGCTATGGCTTGTTCTCGGGGCCGACGGATCGGCGGTTGCGCATCACGACCATCAACTTCGCGCACGTGGTCTGGCTGCGCGATATGATGGTCGCGCACGGCGACGCCGCGAAGCCGATCTGGATCGGGGAGATGGCGTGGAATCCCGTGCCTGACGATCCGAGCATTCGCGACCGGCTAACCTATGGACAGGTCACGGACGCGCAAGCGGCGCAATACGCTGTGGACGCTTATGAGCGCGCGCGCGCGGAATGGCCTTGGGTAGGCGTGATTGCTTACTGGTTTTTCAAACGTCCTGATGCGAGCGAAATTGATCAGAGCTGGTATTATTTCCGCATGGTTGAGCCTGATTTCACGCCGCGCCCTGTCTACTTCGCTATTCAGGAATACGCGCGGATGCGCTTCGGGCGCGCGCCGTAGTCAAGAGACCACACGCCGTTGCACACAGGAGATAGCAGAAAGAGCGCTCGGCAATCTCAGCAGTTGTTTAGCGCGGCTTTGGCGCTCGCGTAGGCGACCACGCGCGCCGGCGGCGTGAAGACTGCCATTGACGAGAGATTGATGATCGCGCCGCTGCCCTGCGCCGCCTGTCACCACAGCGACCTTACCCGTCAGATCGAATATCGCAGCTGATCTCATAGAGAATGACGAATGGCGGATAGTCCAACATGCGCTGCACAGGGCAACGCGCCAAAAGCGCGCGCAAGGTCGCTTCTTCCTCAGGCAAAGTGCCACCATAGTAGACCACGCGCAACCTCCCTTGGTAGTCAGCTAACCAAGCGGCGATCTCAGCGCGGCTGTAGCGCTTGATGCCCAGCAATTCCCATGTGCGCGGATACAGCCAGCTGCGCGCCTCAGTGGAGATCAGACGCGCATTATCCAGCAGCTCAGGCGTGTAGTAGGTCATTGGCAGATAGGCGCCGTCGTGCAGGTAAAGAATCGGAATGCGCTCAGGCTCAGGCAAGGCGCGTAGGTCAGCCGCGATCTGGCGAAACGGCGGCCGCAGCAGATCGGGAGGCGTGTAATGCGCCAGCAAGCCGCCAAGGCAAACGCAGATCAGCGCGCCGTATAGCAAGCGCGCAGGCGAGCGGCGCGGCGCATGAGCGACCGCGCCCGCCAAGGCGACCACCAAGAACGGCGCGATCATGCTGAAAGAGCGCTCTGAGTAGATCGGCGCGCGGATTGAGACGATCAAAGCGCCGATCAGCGTGCCGAAGACAGCGGTCAGGCAGAAAAGCCATGCAGCGCGCGCCTCAGTCTGTTTGATGCGGCGCATATCGAGCGTGTTGACCGCCAAAAGCAGCCAGACCGCTACCACGCCTAACGGAATCAACGCCACTGGGAACACGACAGCGAAGATCAAGTAGCCGACTGAGAAAACAGGCTTCAGCACGCTCGGCGGCGGAATCCAGAAGCCGCTGAACACAGCGCTAGTCTGATTGAAAAAGGTGAAGAGCTGCGGCAAATACAGCAGGGCGATCAGCAGGTCGGCGCTGAGCCATTGCCGCCATTTAGCGCGCATCGGCGGATAGGCGAGCAGCCAAAGGTGTAGCGCGGCTAAGGTCAAGCCACAAATGTAATGCGTGTAAAGGCCGCTCAGCGCGCCGATCACATACAGCGACCAGCCGTAGCGCTTGCCGC
>JAGHYP010000132.1 GCA_017743585.1 Chloroflexota bacterium | reverse complement strand
CGCAAGCCTGAGACACCCCCCTGCGCCGAGCGCCGACAAGGTGCCGAGCGTGATCAGGGCGCCGAGCGCGTAGCTGGTTGGCTGATAGATGAATTCTACCGTACTTTTTCCTGCAGGGATCGGCACAGCGCTGAAGGCGATATCGGCGCGCAAAAGCGGGACGCGCTCGCCGTTCACGTAGACGTGCCAATTCGGGTCGTAGACCAGCGCGACGCGCAAGAGCGCCGCTGTCTCAGTCTCTGCCTCGATCAGCCAACGCTCGGGCAGCAATTGCACAAGGCGCGCGGGCGCACTCTGCGCGCCTGAGAGCGCCACAGGCGGCGCGCTCGGCAATAGCACAGTGTGCGCTGCGTCGTAAGACGGATCGCTCAGATAGCCGAGCGCTTGTGCTTCGTCAGGCTCTAGCCAGACGCGATGCATCACGCGCGCTAGCGGCAAAGCATCCGCCAAGACGTGCAAGCGGATAGGATTGTACGGATTCTCTTCCTCATAAATGACGCGACTCGGAATCGGCAGCTCGCGATCGGCTGTGATCACATAGCGCACGCCGAAAAGCTGCCAGATGCGCGCGCGATTCGGCAGCGTCAGAACCCGATCCACGTGCGCAAAACGCAATGGACTGATGCCCTGAATATCCGGCACGTTGTAGAGCGTGCCGAAGTTCTCGTGCACGCCATCTGCGCGGAAGAACGGCTGCGCAGCGGCATCGGCGCGCAAGACGGCGAGCGCGCGCGGCTCGGGCAGGCGGCTTGCCACAGGCTTCGGCTCAAAATTCGGACTGGCGCGCCCGAAGCTGAACAGCTCGAAGCCGATCAGCGCGACCAGCGCGGCGCCGCGCCAGCGCTGCCAATCCGCGTTGCGCGCAGCCAAGTTGCTCAGCAAGAACGCGGCGCTGAGCGCGCTGAGCGTGCTGAACGCGATGCGCTGAAACGGCGCGCCGAACGTCTCAGGCTCGGCAAGCCACGCGATCAGGGCGATCAGGCTCAGAAGCAGCGCGGCAGCAGCTATGCCGAAGCAGAGCAGTATGTGGCGACGCGCGAGCGCAGCCTGCGCTGCGTCTTCGAGGATATCAGCTGCGCCGTGCGCCGCCAGAATAGCAGCCGCAACCGCCACGACATACGCGGCGCGCTCTTGCTGCCTGAACAGATTGAAGCCCGGCGCGATCTGATAGAAAAGATCGTAGAAAATCGCGCCTTTCCCAAAGCTCAAGCCGAGCGCGATCAGCAGCGCGCCAAACCAAAAAATTCTCTCGGCTTGCAGGCGCGCCGCGCTGTAGATCAGCAACATCAGCGCCGCAATGCCGAAATAAAGCGGCGAATACAGGCTGAACAGCCCCGGCAGCGCGATCTGCAGCAGATCGTAGAACGGAAAGCCGTTCCCTTTTGCCTCAAAGCCGAGCGCTCCGCGCGTGCTGGCGCTCAGATACTCTAAGCCGGGCAAGAGCTGCACTGCTGCAATGCCGCCGCCAATCGCGCCGAAGCACAGCGCGCCCAACACAAACGCCCTGAGTCCGTGCCGCGCGCCGACAAAACTGCGCCAAGCCAGATAGGCAAGACTGACGTAGATGAAATACAGCGCCGTCTGCGGATGCCCCGCCAAGAGCGCCACTCCGAGCGCGGCGCCGCTCACAGCGAACCAAGCCCATTGCACGCGCTCGGTCGCGGTCGCGCGCAGGATGCCGAGCAATGCCAAGGGCAGCCAGATTGCCGCCTCCATGATCGCCAGTTGCAGCGGCGCGTAACCCGTCAGAAAGCCGCCATAGGCGAAGGTCAGGGCGCCGATGAGCGCCGCAGGCACGCTGTAGCGCGTCTTGATCAGCGCGCGGCACAGCGCGTACATCAGGAGCGAGGCGATCAGCGCGTGCGCCACCACCTCAGCTTGCAAGGCGGCGTACATGCGCTGCGGCGTGCTGCCGCCAGTCAAGTTCAGCAGGGCGATGCTGATCAAGCGCGGCGGGTAGAAGACTGCCGATTGCGTATCCGCTAGAAAAGGATGACCGCCCAGATTGTACGGGTTCCAGAGCGGCACCTCGCCTGCGCTTAGGCGCTGCGCTTGGTAGTGCGCAAACGCCACGAACTGCCCGCTGAAATCGCCTTCGATGAGCGAGGCTTGGTCGAGCGCGTTCGGCGTCAGCAAGCGCCAATAGAACAAGCCGCACAGCGCGGATAGCAGAGCGCTGCTGAGCAGATCAGGCAACCAACGGCGTGAGCCGCCTGTGTGCCGCGTCTCTTGCGAATCAGCGCTTGGGCCGCTCAGATTCAGCACAGCGCCTCACATCTGCGCGCCAACGCGCCGCTTGAACAGATGCCAGCCCATCCCAATCGCCCAGCCGACTGGCACATCGGGCGCGGCGGTATCCGTGCCGTAGAGATAGGCGCGGCTGCGCACTTCGACGCCATCAGTGACCGCCACAGCTGAGCTATCTGTCTCCGCGATCACGATCAGCGCCCCATCCGCAACGTACTCAGCGCGCAGGGCGCCCGCCAGACGCTCACAAACCGCCCGCAGGTCGCTCGGCGCATCGCGCTGAACCTCGCTGCGCAGGCGCTCCAGAGTGGCTTGCTCAGCGAAGCGCAGCGCGCCTTCGGCGAAGGTCACCTTGCGCAAGCGCCGCTCTACTGCGCCGCCCGTGTACAGCTCGCCGATTGCGACTCGCAAGCCCGCGCGCGCTACAGCGTCTGCAAAAGCCTGTTCGAGCGTCTCTTTATCAACCCCGAAGATGTGGTCGCCGATCTTGGCGCGAATCTCCGCCTCAACTGCCTCGATCAACGCCGCCGCTTCTGCGTCGCTCTCGGCGCGCGCTGTGATGCGAATATCAGTCTGGCCGGCGTGCGCGTTCAAGCCGACCGTTGGATTGCTCAGCCGCTCAAGATGACCGATCTGCTCGTCAATGTGGCTCTCGCTGATGCCCGCCGCGCGCAAGACGCGCGTCTTGATGCTGCGCGGCGCGCCAAGCCGCTCGCGCAGTAACGGCAAGACGCTTTGCGCCAGCATGGCTTTCATCTCGCGCGGCACGCCGGGCAAACAGATGACGATCGCGCCGTCTTGCTCCACGTAAAAGCCGGGCGCTGTGCCAGCAGGGTTGCTGATGGCGACCGCGCCTTCGGGCAGCATCGCCTGCAGGCGGTTGTTGGCGCTCATGCGCATGTTAAGGCGCGCGAGCTTCTGCGCGATCTCATCCAAGAGCGCCTGCTGGAGGACGAGCGCGCGCCCTGTGGCGCTGGCGACCGCTTGGCGCGTCCTGTCGTCCACGGTTGGGCCTAAGCCGCCAGTGGTGATGATGATCGAAGCGCGCTGCAACGCGATGCGCAGCACTTGCCCAATGCGCGCTTCGTCATCGCCGACCGTTGTTTTGTACAGCACGCGCACGCCGAGCGCGCTGAGCTGCTGCGCGATGTAGACCGAGTTGGTATCAAGCGTCTCGCTCTCGCCCGAAAGCAATTCCTCGCCGATTGAGATGATCTCAGCGTGCGCAGGCTGCATGTCGTGCGCGCTCTGGCTGGCAAGAAGCCGCTCAGGCTTTACTGTAAGGGCTCGGTCGCCATCAGCCGGACTTTTTGCGGCTGCTCGCCGCACGTCCAGCGGATGCGCGGCACAATCGCGTCCATGATCACGCGATCTTTGTATTGCGCGATGCGCTTGATCATGCTCTCGACCAGCTCTTCGCTCAGGTAATGCGGCTGCAAGCCGAGTTTGAGCAGGCTCGTGTGAACAGCGTTGTAGTAATGCTCTTCCTTCTCCACGCGCGGATTCTCGTAATGTCCTACTTCCACCTGAATGCCTAGCTCGCGCGCGGCGCGCTGCACGGTGTAGGCGAGCTCCAACACGCTGAACTGCTCTGTGAATTGGTTGAAGACGCGGAATTCGCCCGGCTCGGCGGGATTCAAGGCGGTCAGCTCTACGCAGGCAAGCGTATCGCGGATGTTCAGGTAGCCACGTGTCTGCCCGCCTGAGCCGTAGACGGTCAGCGGGATGCCGATCACAGCTTGCACACAGAAGCGATTGAGCGCCGTGCCAAAGACCTCATCGTAGTCGAAGCGATTGATCAGGCGCGGATCAAGCACGGACTCGTCTGTATCAATGCCATAGACCACGCCTTGATTCAGGTCAGTGGCGCGCAAATTCCAGACGCGGCAGGCGAAATGGATGTTGTGGCTATCGTGGACCTTGGTCAAGTGATACATTGAGCCGGGCATCTTCGGGAACGGCAGGCGATCCTTGCGTCCTTTGTGCTCGATCTCGATGTAGCCTTCCTCGATATCAATGTTCGGCTGCCCGTATTCGCCCATTGTGCCGAGCTTGATCAGGTGCGCATCGGGCGTGTAATCGCGCATGGCGTAGAGCACATGCAAGTTGCCAATCACATTGTTGATGTGCGTGAACGTGGCAGTCTGCACACTGATCATTGAGTACGGCGCGCTCGGCATCTGCCCGTAGTGCACCACTACTTCAGGGCGGAACTCGCGGAAGACGTGCGCCGTGAACATCCAATCGGTCAGGTCGCCGATGTAGAGCGCCATGTGCTTGCCGGTCAGCTCGCGCCAGGCTTGGACGCGCTCGTGCAGCGAGCGGATTGGCGTCAGGCTATCCGTGCCGCGCTCAAGGTGCAAGCGGCGGCGCAGGAAGTTATCCACAAGGGCGATTTCGTGCCCGCGCCGCGAGAAGTACATCGCAGTCGCCCAGCCGAGATAGCCATCGCCGCCCAGAATCAAGATGCGCATTGTGAGAGTTACTCCAGATTAAAAGTTTCAGTGATCTCCTCGTGATTACAACACCGCGCCCTGCCGAGCGTTGCCTACTCGCTCGGGTTGAAGGTGTAGCCGACGCCCGGCACGGTCATGATCAGCTTTGGCTCGCGCGGCGAAGGCTCAACCTTGGCGCGCAGGCGGCTGATCAGGCTTTTGAGCAGGTTGCGGTCGCCTTCGCCAGTGTAGCCCCAGACTTTCTCGATCAGCGTCTCAGGGCTGAGAACGCGCCCGCGATTGACGACCAAGCAATACATCAGCCGAAACTCAAGATTGGTCAGTTGGCGCGTTTGCCCGTTGCTGAGCGTGACCGTGTGTCGCTCAGGATCAAGGCTGAGCGTCGGCGTGCTCAGGTTCGGCACCAGCGTGCTGGGCACAACGCGCGCGCGGCGCAGCTGCGCATTGACATGCGCCAAGAGCATCTGATAGCTATACGGCTTGGCGAGGAAATCGTCAATGCCTGCTTCGTAAGCGCTGACAATCTCATCTTCGGAGGCAGGATTCGCTAGGAGCAGCATCGCCACTGAGGAAGCGCCGCGAATGTTCTCAATGCGCCGAAAGAGCGCCTGATCCAGCTCTTCTTCATCCAAGATCAGCAAGTCGGTCAGCTGGTCGTCCCACGTGCGCTCAGCCTGCGCGGGCTCGATGATGGTGGTTACATCATAGCCTTCCTGCCGCAAGATGAAGCTCAAGATGTTGACCGACTTGACGTCGTAGCCCAAGATCACGATGTTCACGCGCCATACACCCTTTGCTACACAGAGAGTACAGCGCAAAGGCGAGCGTGCGCGCCCGCCCTTGCATCGTCAGCTGTGTGTATTATAGCACGGCGCGCCCTGATGAAAACCAGCACAGCGGCAACTGGGCAAGCTGACAGCGCCACAGGCAATTTTGATGGCGCGCCATTGCTGAAATGGATTACACTATGCACGTAGGCAGTATATAGGCAACTGAGCGCACTGTGAGGTGACCGCCATGGCGCTCTACGGCATTGTGAACGCAGACCGCTTGAACCTGCGCGAGCGTCCGACTACTGCTTCGCGCATTTTGCGGCAGCTGAAGCGCAACGAAGCGCTCGAAGTGCTGCGCGATGCAGGCTTCGATTGGCTGGAAGTGCAAGTGTTGGGCAGCAGTTTGCGCGGCTTCGTCTCAAAGCTCTACGTGCGGCTGAGCGAACGCCGCCCAGATAGCGGCGAGAGGCCGAGTGAAAAGATGTCGGTTGGCATCGGCGCTGGCAGCACGGTTGAGGTCACGGCGCGCGCCCTGAACGTGCGCGGCGCGCCCAGCACAAGCGCCCGGATTCTCGGCACTGTGCAGCTCGGCGCGCGCTTTCAGGTGCTGGGCAGGCAAGGCGATTGGCTGCGCGTCCGCTACGGAAATGGCGAGGCGTTCATCGCCGCCGCGTTTGTCAAGCCTGCCACGAGCGGCTTCGCTTTAGAAGGCTATCTGATCGAAGAGCCTGAGCTGCTGGACGCGCGGATGCAACCTGAGAAGTTAATTCCGCTGCAGCCTGAAAGCGGGACAGAGGCAGCCGTGGCGCGCGCTTGGAATCTGTATGGCGGCTTGCTCCAGCGGCTCAGCGACCTGCTCTCGATCCCCGTAGATGTGATCGTCGGCGTCCTAGTCGCCGAGAGCGGCGGCGACGCCTTCGGCGAGGACGGGCGCATGATCATCCGCTTCGAGAATCACATCTTCTGGCGCTATTGGGGGCGATCAAACGCCGCCTTGTTCGATCAGCACTTCACCTTTGACCGCACCTCGCCTGCGCGCGCATGGCGCGGGCACCAATGGCGCCCCGACGCTGAGAGCGCGTGGATCAGCTTTCACGGCGACCAAAGCTTGGAGTGGCAGGTCTTCACCTTTGCGCGCAACTTGGATGAGACATCTGCCATGCTCAGCATCAGCATGGGCGTGCCGCAGATCATGGGCTTCAACTTCAAGCGCCTGGGCTACGAGAGCGTCCAACAGATGTTTGAACGCTTCTCCAGCAGCGCGCACGCGCAGATCATCGGCATCTTCGATTTCGTGAAAGGCGCTGCCGCCACCAGCCCTGCCATCCAAGCGCTGCAACGCCGCGATTACCTCACCTTCGCCAGCATCTACAATGGCAGCGGCAACGCGATCGTCTACGCAGGTCGCATTCGGCGCTTTGCTGCCATCTTCAACCGTCTGATCAGGTCGGCGCGCCCAGCTTGAACAAAATGACCATATCTTTCACAAATGTGCGTGGAGAGCGGTTGAAAATCTGTTATACTGAAGGCAATCGTTCTTCTGTTTTAGCGATTGAGGATGTAGGGCATGGCAAGTTGGAGCGATTCATCGAAGGGCGAGCGCGAGGAATCGAGCGCCAAGCGCTTCACTGCACGCGCTGAGGATCGCGATCAGACCACTTTATTGCGCTGCCCGAGCTGCTCCAAGCCTGTGCGCATGGGCGAGCCGGCCTGCCCGCATTGCGGCGCTGACCTGAACGAGCAGGGCGCGTCGTGGACACACTACGTCGCAGGCGGGCCGATGCCGCCGCGCACCCGGACTGCCGGCGAGGTGACCGTTGCCGAGCGCAAGCCGATTATCTTGGAGATCAACGGCGAGCGGCTGAGCTTACCGCTAGCAGAGGTAGTCACGCTTGGCAGGCGCTACGATAACGCGC
>JAGHYP010000131.1 GCA_017743585.1 Chloroflexota bacterium | reverse complement strand
GCAACCGCCTACGACCCATCGAGGGTACTGAAACTCGGCGGACGGCTCGGCGATCGGCTCGGCGGACGGCTCGTTGCAACCGCCTACGACCCATCGAGGGTACTGAAACCCCCGAGATGTTCGGTATACACAAAGCACCTCGCGCGTTGCAACCGCCTACGACCCATCGAGGGTACTGAAACGCGCGTTACTTTGACGCACATCCGGCGCTTGCTGGCGGTGTTGCAACCGCCTACGACCCATCGAGGGTACTGAAACTGAATTTGAGGCGTCCGGCGGCGAAACAGGCACGTTTTGTTGCAACCGCCTACGACCCATCGAGGGTACTGAAACCGCTGGGTTGGCGGCGGTGTTTCGCGAGCGCTATCCAGGTTGCAACCGCCTACGACCCATCGAGGGTACTGAAACTGGTTGGTTCGACCAACTAGATCGTATTCTTGTCCCGTGTTGCAACCGCCTACGACCCATCGAGGGTACTGAAACATTGCCTAGCGTCCCCTAGGGGACGCTCCCTTGAGAACGGTTGCAACCGCCTACGACCCATCGAGGGTACTGAAACGAACTTGAGCATCACGCTCACGCTGTCCAGCGGCGCAGTGGTTGCAACCGCCTACGACCCATCGAGGGTACTGAAACACACCGTTGGGAGCGAGGAGGGCCTAGTCACTCTTGAGTTGCAACCGCCTACGACCCATCGAGGGTACTGAAACCCAAACGGCGCCAACGAAAGCTGCGCACCTCAATCGGTGTTGCAACCGCCTACGACCCATCGAGGGTACTGAAACCAGTTGGGCTGTGTGTCTCCGGACTTCGTGCATTTGGGTTGCAACCGCCTACGACCCATCGAGGGTACTGAAACACGACAGTCGTAAACTGTCGTAGAATGTTGTCTGTTGCAACCGCCTACGACCCATCGAGGGTACTGAAACGGACACAGGCAAGTACTGACGCGTTACTCAGCCGTATCACGGCTGCTCGCGCCCTGATCGTCTGCGATGCAAGGCGTCAGTAGAGCGGCTTGGCGAGCGCCCGAAGGCTCACTTATCGCGTCCGAGCGCGAAGCCGCTCATGAATTGCTTCTGTAGGAGCACGAAGATGGTCACGGGCGGAATGCTGGCGATGACCGCGCCGAGCCTCAGCAGCCTGTAGCTGAATTTCTTCGCAGCTGGCGTAGCCCTTCACGGTCACGTTGGGCTGCGCCGGCGCCACAGCGGCAATCACGAACCTGCAGATGCTCATCATGCGAAAATATCTGCTCGATACGTGCTTCTGAAGTGCCAAAAGCCTATCAGATGTCAGTCAAAACGAGTGCCTAGCCAAGAGCCTGCCAATCTATTTCCAAGCTCAGTTAGAAGCGAACCCTGCTAGACCCTGCGCTGATTCTCTGGTAGGATAGGTTGAGCGTCTGCTGAGCGTAGGTTATGCGCAGTGTTCGTACAGCAGGGAAGCTGCCGTGCCTCTGATCGATCAACGCATTCTGATCGCCGCCTCCGCTGAGACCATCTGGACGTATTTGACGCGCCCCGAGCACGTCACGCGCTGGCACCTTGGCTGCAAGCAGCTCTCGATCCTCACCACGCGCGCGCAAGGCGTCGGCGTGCGCCGCCGCTGCACCGATGAACGCGGCAGGAGCACAGTCGAAGAGATCACGGCATGGCTAGAGAACATCGGCTACGAGTACAAAATTGTGGACGGTCCTTACCGCGCCTTCCGAGCGCGTTTCCGCTTGCAACCCGCGCCTGAGGGCACGCTTGTCAATTGGGTCGTCGAGTATCGTCGGCGCGGCATATTCAGCGGGCTGCGCGAGCTGCTCGGCGAGCGGCGGCGCACAGAGAACTTGATGGCGGAAAGTCTACGCAATTTGCGCAAATTGGTGGAGCGCAGCGGCGCGCGGCTCGATCCTGAGCGGCAAGCGCGAGTTGCCATGCGGCCTGCGCCTGATGCTGCGGCGCGCGCCGCGCGCGGAGCACAAGTGACGCGCGCACAAGCGGTTAGCACTCCGCCACGAGCGCCGATCGTCATCGGCGATGACGACTTGCCCGAGCCTGCCATGCCAACGCGCATCCATCAGCCAGTGACCGAGCCATCTTTTGTGACCAAGCTGAGCGCTGCTGAGCATGCGCCCGCCGATCCCGCTGCTGATACCAAGCCGCGCAAGCCAAAAGGTCTGGCCGAGGCGCTGCAAGCGACAACTGTACACAGAGACACTACGCATAAAGACACTGCGCGCAAAGACGAGCCAACTTGGGACGCCGCGGCGCGCACTGTGCCTATCTCGCTCGTCGCGCCGAAGCCGCCGCCCGCCGGGCCGACACAAGCTCTCGAATCTACGCCGCCTAGACCGCACACCTTGCCTGAAGTCCCGCCAACGCCCCCTCAAGGCTCGCCGTTGCCCAAGCCGTCCGCGCGCGAGCGGGACACCAAACCAAAGCCGACCACGCTCTACGACACAGGCGAAGTCAGCATCTGGGAAGTCTTCGGCATTCCGCGCCCGAGCGAGCAGATGCGCACTGATCTGCACGAAATTGTGGCAAGTCTCATCGCGCCGAGCGCGCCCGAGCCGCCCGTTGCGCATCGCAATGCACTTTGGCGCAAGAGGCGCGTGCCTGTCCGTCCGTCGCCGAGCGTTGCGTCCGCTGGGCGTGCGCGGCTCGCCGCGCGCAGTCGTGTGCGCGCCCGTCCGCTGACGCCGCACGACTCTTGATCTCGACGCCGCGCGCAAGCCCCGCCGCAACTAGGTCGCGCTCCAGCTACCACAGCGCAGGCGACCGCAACTATCGCGCTGAGCGGCTGCTGGGCCGCCAATCGCGCTCGCCTGCGAGCGATGGCACAAATTCCGCAGCGCGCTTGTGAGGTCGAGCTGCAAAATGCGCGGCGCTCAGCAAGCGCAACGCGAGCAGATGCGGCAGCGATCTCTCCGCGAACCGCGACAAAACGAGCAGCGCTGTGGCACGGATCGCACGCTTTGCTCGTTCACCTTAGGCTGCAATCCTCTCTCGGCGTATCGCAGGCGGCACTCTCGGATCGCAGCGCCATGCTGTGCGCTCGCCATTTCGCGCCATTCGATCTACAATAAGGCTATCTTGCGGCCTGTGGTGTTGCTTGTACGGTTAAGGAGCGCTTCTGATGAGCGGCCCACGTTTTGCCTTTTTTCAAGGGAAAATTGTCCCAATCGAGCAGGCGAAGGTCAGCGTGATGACGCATGCCTTGAACTACGGCACAGCGGTCTTCGGCGGCCTGCGCGGCTACTGGAATGAAGCGAAGGGGGAGCTGTACTTATTCCGTCCGCTCGATCACTTCGTGCGTCTGAAGCAATCCGCTCAGATGATGATGATGGATTTACCGCACACGCCTGAGCAGCTGCGCGACATCCTCGTTGACCTGCTGCGCCACGAAGGCTACCGCCAAGATATTTACATCCGACCTTTGGTCTACAAATCGCACGAAGGCATCGGCGTGCGCCTGCACAACCTCGAGCACGACCTGACCATCTTCGCCATTCCGTTCGGCAGCTACCTTGAGCATGAAGAAGGTCTCAAGCTCGGCACGTCCACTTGGCGGCGCGTGGACGATACCGCCATCCCTGTGCGCGGCAAGATCAGCGGCGTCTACGTGAACTCGGCGTTTATCAAGACCGAAGTCATGCTCAACGGACACGATGAAGCCGTTGTGCTGAATCAAGACGGTCACGTCTCGGAGGCGAGCGCGGCGAATCTGTTCATGGTGCGCAATGGCAAAGTGATCACGCCGCCTGTCCATTCCAACATCTTAGAGGGCATTGTGCGGCGCACGCTCCTGACGCTGATCCCAGAGCAGATGGGCTACGAGGTGATCGAGCGCGAGATCGACCGCAGCGAGCTGTACGTGGCCGATGAGATTTTCCTATGCGGCACAGGCGTGCAAGTGGCGGCGGTCGCCTATGTGGATCACCGCCCGATCGGCGGCGGCAAGATGGGCGAGTTCGTGCGCGCATTGCGCGAGCTGTTCTTCAACGTGGTGCGCGGCAATGTGCCGCAATATGCGCACTGGCTGCATCCTGTCTACGCCAGCGAGACGATCGGCACAGCTTAGCTAGATTTCGGGCGGCGAAGGCACGTGTGGCGGCGGCGGCGCGGGGATCAGCGTTGTGCGCCGCTCAGCAGGCTCGCCCAGCGGACGCCATTCATCTGCCAGAGCGCCCGCCGCGCGCGTCAGCTCGCCGCCGCTGAACGCCTTGGCAATGGCTATCACCATCTCTGGGCGCGCCCAAACGACTGAATCGAGCTGCACGGCGCGCGCGCCCGCCTCGAAGAAATCGCGGGCGTCATCAGGATGATGAATGCCGCCGCAACCGATGATCGGGATGCTCAGGCGCGGCGCCAGCTGACCGACAATGCGCACGGCGAGCGGCTTCAGCCAGGGGCCGTACACTCTGCCGCCGACCAATTGCCCGCTGAGCGGGTCGCGCGCCGTGCCGCGCGGCGGCGCCGCGATCACCAGCGCATTTGCGCCGCCATCCGCAGCGGCCGCCGCCAAATTGACCGCCTGATAGAGCGGCAGCTTCGCCAAGAGCGGCAGTTGCGTCTGCGCGCGCACCCTAGCGACCATTGCGCGCACCTCGCGCGCGGTCAGCGCGTCGTTGATTCCCAGCTCTATGGCGGCGATCTCAGCTTGCTGATCGAGGAAGGCGGCGCATTCTGCCAAGTCTTCAGGCGTGCCGATCAGATGCACGATCACTGGAATCGGGCTGGCGCGCCATTTGGCAGCGTATTGGCGGTGCATCTTGTAAATGCCGCCGTTGGGCAGCCCTGTGTGAATCAACACGCCGCTATCCAACGGCACAACGCGCGCGCCCGTTGCGGCGCGGCGCGCTCTGAGCGAGATCGGATTGGTCACCAGCGCGCCGAGCGTGCTCAGATCGATCAGCTTGCCGTACTCGCCCGCGAAGCCGAACGCGCCTGAGGCGCCCATCACAGGTGGGCTCAGGCGCAGCGTCATTTTGCCCGTCGTGATCTCGAGCATCGCTTCACGCTCCCGCGCTATCCGCCAAGCTCTGCAGCAGATTGACGCGCGTTAGATCAAACGCCATGCCCTCTGTGCAGGCAGGCACTTCGTCGCCGTTTTGCAAGCGCACAAGGCAGGCTTGGCATGCGCCGATCCCGCACGGCATCGGCGGCTGAAAGATGCCGTAGAGCAGCTCAGCGCTCACCGCGTGACGGACGCGCTGTGCATCTTCCAGCAAGCGCATGTAAGCAGGCAAGTCGTAGGGCGGCGGCGCCACGGCGAAAATCTGATCTGCCCATGCGATGTGCTGCGCGCGCTCTGCCCAAGTCTCGTAATGCTCAGCGCGGATGACTTCCAGCGCAGAGGGCAACGCTTCCAGCGGATACTGTTGCGCCTGCCCGATCAGAACGAGCGTCGCCGCGCTGTTGCGCGCCAAAGCGCTCTGCAGCATCAGCAGGAAGATAGAGGGCGCCGCTTCATAGGCGATCAGCAAGAGCGCGCGCGCCGAGTTGCGCAGCGGAAACGGCTTGCCGAGCGGACCGAGCAAATCTACCACTTGATTCGGCAGATACTGATAGCGCGTCGGGCGCTCAACGACGATCGTCTTGTCGTTCAGCGCGACTGGCAACCATGCTTCGCGCAGATATGGGTCGTATGTAGCAGTTGTGCGCGCAAGGAAGAACTGCCCGCCGCTCAGCGCTCGCTGCGGCGGCTCAACCGCCAGCTCAAGGCGTTGCACGCCTGCTGAGACGCGCCTGATGCGCTCGATGACCGCTTGCCGCTGATGCATGTAGCGCTTTATTTTCGAAAAATATGCATCAATCTTGTCATACAGTCACTACACAGCCATTATAACATGCGCCATTGTGCGCGATAGGTGAGTTATGCATCGCACAGCGTTTGCGCTTTTGCGCGTTCAGCGCTAGATTCGGGCGCGGCTCAGCGCAGATTCTGGCGGAGAGAGTGAATGGCGCTTCGGCAGTATCGCTGCATTGTGAATAGCCTCAACATCCGCTCGCAGCCTTCCACGCAAGCGGCCTTTCGCACAGGGCAGACCTTGCGCCGCAATCAGGTCATTGCCGTTGAGGATTCGCGCCGCGTCGAGTCGGATGGTTACTTGTGGCTGAATTTTGAGCACGGCTGGTGCGCTGCGCGCTCGCTGGATGGCCGCAGCGTCTTCATGACCGACGGCGTGCCACAGCGCGAGCGCTTGCTCGGCATCAATATCGATCCAAACAATCCGAGCGCCAACCCTGCGCCTGAGGAGTTGCGCGGCTTGGGCTGGGTGCGTTTTGTGCTGCACATAGATAGCCGCCGCGAGCCGCCTGAGCGCGCCTTCGCCTTTTATGATCCGATCATCCGCGCTTACAGTCAGAGCGGCACGCGCATCCTGCTCATCCTGCTGCAAGATACCTTTCTGGGCAACCTGCCTTGGGTGAACGGCGACTGGGCGCGCTACGCCCGCGACTTCGCTATCCGCGCGGGGCAAATCGCAGCGCACTACCGCGGACAAGTGGCGGCTTACCAGATTTGGAACGAAGGCGACGTGGCGGGCGCGCCAACTTCGCATTACATCAAGCCTGAAGATTACGCGATGCTGCTCGCATTGGCGAGCAAGGCAATTCACCAAGCTGATCCATCTGCGTTGGTCATCAGCGGCGGCTTGGCGAGCGGCGCTGCGAGCGGCATCGCTTACCTACGCGCTGTGCGCCGCGCGCTCAATGGCAACTTGCCTGTCGATGGCATCGCTGTGCATCCTTACGGACACGTCCCGCCATTCCCGGATGCAGCGCCGTTTCCAAACTACACAGGCTCTCTGGACGCGCTGATGCGCCAATTCACCGATGCCTTCCCCGATAAGCCGATCTGGATCACGGAAATTGGCGTGGCGCTCGTGGATGTGACCAATCAGAGCTATTGGCCGCGCATTGCCAATTACATGGATAAGACAATTGGCTTTTTGCGCGATACGTACATGCACGCGCTCGGCGCCGTGATCTGGTTTGCGTGGAGCGATACAATGCATGAGGCGGGCATCGTGAATGTGCGCGGCGAGCCGAAAAACCCGATTTTCAGCACGTTCTTTCAAAATCTGCACGCTGATTATCCAATTTATGAGCGGCAGAACACGCCATTTGCCAACAGCATCGTGTTGGCACATCACGCCGCTGACTCGCTGCCCGATCCGGGCGCGGAGGCCTTCGTGGCGCGCTTGCAGGCTGCCGCGCCGAACGTGAGCGCGCTATTGCTGTGGTGCAGCGAAGGCACTACTTGGTCAGGCGGCACAGGCGCGCTCGCTGTGCGCAACGCGACCGATCTCTCGCGCATTGCAGAGGCTTTGGCAACCGCTCGCTTGCGCCTTCACGCATGGCATGGCTTGCAAGGCGCCAATCCGACCGCAGAGATCAGTCAGATTGTGCAGGCGGCGCTCGCCAATGGGGTGCGCTCAGTGGTGCTAGACCTCGATCCGCAGCG